>CAVBHI010000225.1:0-2622 GCA_963595115.1 bacterium | reverse complement strand
TGAACGTCGCCTGTACAATTCGCAGAAGAACGAGGATCTGATGCAGCTGCTCGGTCTGTCCAAGTCTCTGGTCTACTTTTCAGCATCCCTGAAGGGCAATGAAGTCACGATGGAAAAGGTTTTGCGCGGACGTATTCTCAAGCTGTATGAGGATGACCGCGACCTGCTGGAGGACTCCCTGATTGAGATTCGTCAGGCGATTGAGATGGCGGGCATTTACTCGTCCATTCTTTCCGGTACGATGGAAACCTATTCGTCCATCGTATCCAACAACATGAATGACATCATGAAAGCCCTGACAGTCATTACGCTGATTCTGACGATTCCGAATATGATTTTCGGCTTTTATGGAATGAATGTGGCGTGGCTTCCGGGAGCGGTATTCTGGATTCCGATTTTAGTGGCGATTGTGGTTTGCTTCGTTGCGTGGAAGTACTTGAAGAAAAAGGATTTATATTGATTCTGCGGGAACGGCAGAATCGCCGATAAACATAATCAGACGTGCTGTGAAAGATTCGATTTGCGGCACGTCGTTCTTTGTCTATTGAGCGCATTGATATTGCATATAAAATAGGCTATGATAAGGTGAAAATGAAAAATCTAGAAAGGAGAATCTTGAAATGACGAAAAAGACAATCCCTTCGGTTGTTTCGCTGGCAGGGCTGCTCAAAAGCATTTTTGTTTCCGGTCGGTTTAAGAAAGACCTTCCGATGCAGATTGTAGATCCGAAGGGCAACACGGTATGTGAGATTCACAAGGAGGATCCGGAACGGTGGGTTCGGACAAACTATCGTGACAGCATTGCCTGTACGCGTAAGCTTTGTACTCGCTCACAGTGGGATAAGATGGATATTGTCGAGCAGATCAAGCTCTGCGACTGCTGGGAGGCGCTGGCGGTTATGGAATATCTCGATGTCGGCTACGATGACGGAAACCGATTTGAGGTGGACGAATATGAGTGCTGAACAACGGGCGGCGGCAGAGTCGATGAAAGAAAATAAAATGGGTGTTATGCCGGTCAACCGCCTTCTGGTGACTATGGCACTCCCGATGATTGTTTCCATGCTGGTGCAGGCGATGTACAACATTGTGGACAGCATCTTTGTTTCGCGTATCTGTGAGAACGCACTAACGGCGGTTTCACTGGCATTTCCGGCACAGAATTTGATGATTGCCATCGCATCCGGCACAGGCGTCGGTATGAACGCGCTGTTGTCCCGTTCGCTGGGTGCAAAGGATCAGAGCACAGCCAATAAGGCGGCAGAACACGGCTTGTTTCTGGCGTTTTGCAGCTATCTGGCGTTTCTGTTGTTTGGTCTGTTTGGCGTGCGTGCGTTTATGGCATCGCAGACAAACGATCCGGAAATTATTTCATTTGGTGTAACCTATCTGTCTATTGTTTGTGTCATCTCATTCGGTCTGTTTTTCCAGATGACGCTGGAGCGTATCTTACAGGGAACGGGTCGAACCTTTTATACCATGATTACGCAGTCGGTCGGCGCGGTCATCAATATTATCTTTGACCCGATTCTGATTTTTGGTCTGTTTGGCGCACCGAAGCTGGGGATAGCCGGTGCGGCAATTGCGACGGTATTTGGACAGGTAGTTGCTTGTATTCTGGCGCTGCTGTTTAATATCAAAAAGAACTCTGATGTGTCGTTTCATCTGGTGGGCTTTCGTCCACAGTGGCGCATTATTAAGCTGATTTATTCCGTTGGTCTGCCGTCTATTTTGATGATTTCTATTTCATCGGTCATGACCTATGGAATGAACCGCATTCTGATCGCCTTCTCGTCTACGGCAACCGCGGTATTGGGCGTGTACTTTAAACTCCAGTCCTTTATCTTCATGCCAATCTTTGGCATGAACAATGGTATGGTTCCGATTATTGCGTATAACTATGGTGCACAGAAGCCGGAGCGCATTACCAAGACGGTTAAGCTGGCGATGATGTACGCGGAAATTATCATGCTGGCAGGTCTGGCGTTGTTCCAGCTCAAGCCGGAACTGCTGCTGCGTATGTTTGCGGCATCGGATCAGATGATCGGCATCGGTTCTGTTGCACTGCGTGAAATCTCTCCTAGCTTCTTAGTGGCAGGCATCTGTATTATTGGCTCGTCCTCAATGCAGGCGTTGGGACATGGTCTGTTCAGTATGCTGATTTCGTTTGGCAGACAGCTGGTGGTACTGCTTCCGGTGGCATTCCTACTTGCGCAAACAGGACAGTTGAATCTGGTTTGGCTGTCATTTCCGATTGCAGAGGTGGCATCGTTGGTGCTGACGGCAGTGTTCCTGACGCATTCGTATCGCAAGGAAATCCAACCGATGATGACAGGTCAGAAGTAACCATACGCAACATTGCTTGTCAAAGAATCACAACGGGCGCGTTGAAAAAGTGTCTAAAAAAGACGAGATTTGGAATCCCAAAGAGGTTTCCAAATCTCGTCTTTTGTTTTTCTCTGCTTTAGAAAGAATCCGTATGGTTTGGCGTCAATTGACGTTGCGTGACCATTCCGAACTGGAGAGTATCTTCGTCGTAACGGTAGCCTTTGGCAGCTTCGGCGTGGCTTCGTCATACAAATCTTCATAGATGAATTGGAGGATAGCTTTGGATGCCGCGCG
>CAVBHI010000224.1:0-2548 GCA_963595115.1 bacterium | reverse complement strand
GCGGAGGTGTCCGAGCTGGAATTGCAGCGCGGCGGGCGAAGCTACACGGTGGATACCCTGACGGAGCTGACCGAACGCCATCCGGAAATTTCATATTATTTTATTATGGGAACGGATATGCTGCTGTCGCTGGAGCGCTGGTATCATCCGGAGATTTTGTGTCGGCTATGTACGCTGGCGGTCGTGGCGCGCGACGATGCCGACCGCGAGGCAATTGCACAGGCGGCGGCGCGATATCGAGAGATGTGGAACGCCCGTATCGAAGTGGTAAGCTGTCCGGCACTACCGGTATCGTCAACTGAGCTGCGGCTGTCACAGGCAGCGTGCCGTGAGCTGGTTCCGGAATCGGTGTGGCAGTACATTCGGCAGCAGCAGCTGTACGGCGGGGCAGAGGCTTCGCGTAACGGAATGGAGGCAGAACAATGATTTGCAGTGAGGAGATGCGTGCGGACATCCTTTCCCGCCTGTCGGGATACCGTTTGAAGCACACGCTGGGCTGCGAAAAGGCAGCGCGCAAATTGGCTGAAAAGTTTGGAGAAGACGAGGAAAAATGCGCTTTTGCCATGCTCTTACACGACATTACAAAGGAACTTTCTAGAGAAGAACAGTTGAACTTGTGTAAAAAATACAGTATAATACCAAAAGGTGTGGAGCAGACCGAGTGGAAAATGCTTCACGGAAAAACCGCGGCGGCAATTGCCCTGTATGAATATCACGCGCCGCAGGACGTGGCAGATGCCATTGCGTACCACACGACTGGACGGGCGAACATGACGATGCTGGACAAGATTGTATATTTGGCGGATTACATAGAGGAAAACCGTGATTTTGAAGGTGTCAAAACCGCGCGCAAACTGGCGGAACGCGACTTGGATAAGGCGCTGCGCTACTGCTTTGATTCCTCGCTGCGTGAGCTGATTCGCCGCGGCAAGCAAATTCACATTGACACGGTGGAGGCGCGCAACGCCCTCCTGCCGGACTGACTGTTTGGAGAGCGAACAGGATGAGACGAAGACCATCGCCTGCGGCGCTGCTGCTCCGCAGGCTGATTTTGGTATCATGCGTGACGGCGGCTGTGGTTGCCGCAGGATATATCGGGTTTAATTTCTGGATCAATGCACAGGGAACGATCACCGTGGAGGAGGAGAGCGGCGACGCGATCAGCGTCTCCGGCAAGAACCGCCGAACCGATGTGTTCACCATGCTGGTGGCGGTGACGGATGAGGAAGAGAAACGCACCGATTCCATTATGGTTGTCACGTTTGATATGGCAAAGAAAACGGCAGATGTGCTGAACATTCCGCGTGATACACTGGTACAGACGGCGCGAACCGGCTCCGGAAAGAAAATCAACGCTGCCTACGGCGAGAGCATCGAGACGATGCGCGGAGAGATTCAATCGGTCATCGGTTATCGACCGGATAAATATATTATTTTGAATTTTGATGGCGTGGCAACGATTATTGATTCCATTGGAGGCGTTGACTACAATGTGCCGATTGATATGAGCTACCACGACAAGTCGCAGGATCTTTCCATTGAATTCAAGGCGGGACAGCAGCACCTGGACGGAAAACAGGTAGTAGAATTTTTGCGCTGGCGGCATAATGACGACGGCACCGGCTACGATAACGGCGATGTCGGACGCATTAGTAAGCTACAGGAATTTTTAAAGACGCTGGCAAAGCAGGTATTTACCGCATCCAATGTCTCCAAAATGCCGGAGATGGCGCAAACGGTGGCAGATAACATTGATACCGATTTGACCGTGGCACAGCTGCTGTGGCTTGGCACGCAGAGCAGTCATTTTGACAGTGACAGCATTTCGATGCAGACGCTGGTGGGTGACGGCGCACGGATTTCCATCAATGGTTCGAGCTATATTTGGTTCTACGTTGCGGATGCCGATGAGGTGCTGGATCAAATCAACAACGGTGGCTTTAATCCGTTCCGTGAGGACATCACCTCGCTGGATATTGTCACGCCGGATACGCTGGCAGGGGCGTACAGCCCGAACTGGCAGAGCGAAAAGGAATACCGCCATAATAAAGAAAGCCAGAGCACGACGGAATCAAGCGATTCCGGCTCGGATGCAGAAGAAAAAAAGGAGAGCACGGAATGAGTGTAACGAATGAAACCTACGTCAAGGCGATGGCGCAGGCGCTGGACAGCAAAAAGGGACAGGATATTGAGGTTCTCAAGGTCGCAGAGCTGACCTCGCTGGCAGAGTATTTTGTCATTTGCACGGCAACTTCAACGACGCAGGTCAAGACGCTGGCAGACGAAGTAGAGTTTCGTCTGAAGCACGAGTATGATGTCGCGCCGCATCATATTGAGGGACATGATTCCGCAAGCTGGATTCTGCTGGACTATGGGTTTGCACTGGTGCATGTATTTTTGGAGAGCGCACGCAGCTTTTACGATTTGGAAAAGCTGTGGAAGGATGCGATTCCGATGGAGATCGAATCGCTGTAAGCGCAGTGAGATTCCAATTTTGCAGATAAAATTTCTACCGATGGGAGATAGTAGCATTGGATAAATATAATTT
>CAVBHI010000223.1:0-6024 GCA_963595115.1 bacterium | reverse complement strand
GTTATGCACGACAGCGGACTGCAAAACACCCCTGCAATGCTGACACCCTGTTTTTCCAGAAGTCGGCTGGCGAAATCCAGTCGCTCCGGCGAGTCATGATTCCCGCCGATAACCAACACACGAATGTCCATTTCTCGCAATGACGTAAGAAAGCTGTCGAATAAACCGACAGCCTCACATACGGGTATTGTTTTGTCATAAACGTCACCGGAGATCAACACCGCATCCACACCCTGCTCTGCCGCCAAGGCGCAGATTTGCCGCAGAATCGCCCGCTGATCGTCCAGCATCGAAAATCCATGAACGCGCTTGCCAATATGCAGATCCGCAAGATGCAAAAACTTCATAGCAACTCCTTACATATCGTCGTCCAACACCTGAATCGCTGCGCCCAACAGCTTGGGTCCGACATACGAACCAAGCGTACAGTCGATTTCTCCAAAAAACTCATGGATAAAATTCGGCGCAGCCGCGCGCAGCTTTTCGGCAACCTTTTTGCCCTCTTCCAGACAACCGCCGTGCGCCCACATAATGTTATACCGTTTATCCGGCTGGATCAACGCCGAAGCCAGTTCCACCAGCTTGTTCATCGCCGCGCTGCGTCCGCGTACCTTTGCCACACTGACCAGCTGTCCATTATCTGCAAACGACAAAATCGGCTTAATGTTCAGCGCCGTGCCTGCCATAGCCGTAATTTTACCTATACGACCACCCTTTTTCAGATACTCCAGCGTATTAACACTGAAAAATACCGTTGTATTCTTACAAATGCGCGGAGTCAGTTTCTTCAGCTCTTCCCAGCTGCGACCCTCCTCGATCAAATGACACAAAGTCAGCACGATCGCCGCTTCGCCCAAGCTGCCGGTCAATGAGTCATAGGCAAAAACCTCCAAATCCTTCCGTTCCTCTGCCATCAGGCGCAGCATCTGAAAGCTTCCGCTCAATCCGCTCGACAAAAGAATGGCAATCACTTTGTTGTAACCGGCGTCGCGCACCCGATCCATCACTTCCGTAAACTCCTCACCGCTTGGCAGAGATGTTTTCGGCATCTCCTGCGGAAGCCGCGCGTAGACCTCATCGGGTTGAATGGTCACGCCGTCATAATAAACGCCATCGGAAAAATTCAAGATAAACGGTATGGTGAATATCGGTTTTCCTTCCAGTTCCTCCTTGCGAAGATCCGCGCACGAATCTGTAATAATCGCAATTCTGTCCTCCATAGTTACGCCTCTCTATTCTGAATTTGGTATCTTTATGTGCACAGAATATTGTAGCACAAATTTAGCGGATTGAGTATGTTCCAAACAAAATTTCCGCATATCGCGAAATTTTGTCGAGTTTTCGCCCATTAAAATACATAGCTTCAAAAGAATTTCCCACTCGCGCCGAGTGGGAAATTCTTGATTTCTTCTTATGCTTCCACCGGCTGGACTTCCACGCGTCCTCTGGGAAGTTTTTTTCGCACAATATACAGACAGATAACATAGGCAACCAGAGACGTTGCCCACGATGCCGGAAAAGAAACATACAGCGCGGAAAGGGAATGCTTCCACTGAAATACCGTAAACACCCAAACCACGCGGAACGCACACATACCAATCAGCGTAATCGCGGTCGGAACAAGAGAATACCCAAAGCCGCGCAGGCTGCCGACAATCGTATCCGTCATACCGTACAGGAAATATGTGGAGCACAGCACCATAATCCGCATCATCCCAAAGTTGACAACCTCCGGATCCTGTGTATAGATATGCAGCAGCGGACGACCAAAGGCACAGATAAACGTTCCCATACTCGCGCCAACCACAACAACAATAGCAAGGCAGGTTGCGAGAATGCGGTTGATACGGTCGTATCGCCCGCCGCCGATATTCTGGCTGGTAAACGTCAAATTCGCCTGATAGAACGCGTTCATACACATAATGATAAAGCTCTCCAAATTTGCCGCTGCGGTGTTTCCGGCAATTGCCGATGCGCCGAACGAGTTGATTGCCGACTGAATCATGGTATTCGAGACGGAAAACAAAATACCCTGCATACCTGCCGGAACACCCAAATAGACAATCTGCTTGAAAATTTCCGGATCAACACGGAGCGCACGCAAATTCAGCTTGAGCGCACCCTCCGACCGCATCAAGCTGCGAATGACCAGCGCCGCCGCGACGCATTGAGAAATTGCCGTCGCCAATGCAACGCCTGCCACATCCATATGCAGCAAAATGACCGAGGTCAGGTTCAAAACGACATTCACCAAGCCGGACGCCGTCAGAAAATACAGCGGACGCTTGGTATCGCCCACCGCGCGCAATAACGTGCTTCCGAAATTATAAATCGTAATCGCCGGCATTCCCAAAAAGTAAATGCGAATATACAAAACTGCCTTATCCATCACATTATCCGGCGTTCCCATCAGCGTAAGGAAAAACCGTGCCAGAAACATGCCGATAAACAGCAAAGCAATACCGCTTACTAACGCAACAGCAATGGCAGTATGTACCGTATCGCTCAACGCCTTATGATTTCGTGCGCCGTAAAACCGCGCCGCCACGACGCTGACGCCGATGGACAGCCCCAGGAACAGATTCGTCAGCAAAAAGATCAGCGATGCCGTCGAGCCAACCGCCGCCAGTGATTCACTTCCCGCAAATCGACCGACAACAACGGTATCGGCTGCATTAAAAAACAGCTGCAATGAGCTGGACAACATAAGTGGAATGGCGAAAACCAAAATTTTAGAGAGCAACGGACCATTGCACATATCAATTTCCTGTTTTTTCACGAAAACCCCTCCTTGTTCTCCGTCAATTTTTTTCAATTCAACGCGTATCCTACCGAAATTTCCGCGTCGTTTTGCATCAAAAAGCTCTTGATCCTTCAGTCAACTATTATAGTTAATTTTTAGACAAAAGTCTATGCGCTATTTGCATCATTTTCCATAGCGATTCGGTTCGCTTTCCTGTCTATCATTTTTTCATGCCGATCAGATAATCCATGCCGCCAAACTGCCTCCCGACACACACTTCGCGGATGCAGCTGCGCCGTAATTCTTTGGACAAAAAACTCCCATCTCACAACGGGAGACGGGAGAGAATCGCATAGAGCAGCTTGGAAAAAACAATATCATAAATCACGAATCCGATTACAACAACCGGCAGGAAAAATTCCACATGTTCTGCCAGCGCGGTCGGAAACAAGCCCAAAACCGCAGAGGAGAAATTAAACAGCGCCGCTGCAACAACAACACAAAACGCAAGCTTGAGAATCCACTCCAAGATGCGGTTGCCCTGCCGTTCCATACAATTTTTCAGCAACGCATACGGACCAAAAAAAACGGCGTACAAAATTGCACAGCCCTTTGTCGGCAGCAGAAGCAAGCTCAAAAGTGAAACGGCAATCCAGCTCAGTACACCAATGCCCAATCCGCAGCGCACAATCACTACTGCGCCGACAACACCGGACAGCGCCGTCAGCACAAGCCGCCCGCCCGGAGAAAGGGAGGCGATCAACAGCAGCACCAGTGCAAGCGCCGTCATCATGCCGCCTATCGCAATGGATTTTGTCTTTTCATTCACAACAATCCCTCAATCCTTTAACAGCCCGCGCCCATGCAGTCACACAGGCAGTTTAAGCACAACAGCTGTCCGCAGCAATCCAACGCATCGGAATTCTGAGTCGGGCGATAGCCGCCGTATTGCGCCGTCTGCGTCAGCGTCTGCCGCATCCGCTGGTACTGAAAATTATTCGGCTCCATATTGCACGCCTGATTGACCTCCTGCAGCGCCTCATCAAACCAGCCCTTACGGTAGCAGACGTTGGAGCGGAGAAAATGCCATTCTGCGTCGCGCTCGGAGCAACGGTTGAGCAGCTCCTCCGCCATGCCGACATTACCGACATTGATGGCATTGCGTACCTGGTTGTACAGTCCTGCATTCATGCCCTGATAAGCATTTGCATTGGAATACCCGTATCCACCGTTCTGATACCCGCCGCTCTGCTGCTGGTGACTGCTGCCGCCAGAGCCGCCGGACTTGCGCTGCTTCATAATCGAATCATATGCATCATTGACCTGCTGCATTTTTTCCTGCGCCAAATCAGCGAGCGGATTGTTCACATAGTTGTCCGGATGATACTTCCGCGCCAACTCGCGATATGCGCTCTTCACTTCGTCATCCGTTGCGCTGGATGAGATACCAAGAACTTTATACGGATCCATGCCTGTACTTTCCTCCATTGTTACTGTCAAATGTACCGTTGAGCACCTGCTGTGTCACTTCCGGCATTCCCTGACACAGAATGTTCTCTATAATCCCACTGTCCTTCTTGATGTCCAGCAGAATATATGCATGATATGACGCAGCCAGAGACTGCGTCAGTGTATGTTGTAATTGTTCGCGCACCGGCGACAAATCCGGTTCTCGCAGCCGGTAGCGCAGACGCACCGGATTATAGCTTCCTGTCCGAAAATCGTCCTGCAAATCCGCACAGGCATCCAGCAGATAAATCCACCTTCCCGTGTGATAAAACATTTCTCCCAGTGCGCGGCTCTGTGCGCTTCCATCCTGCACAATTGCGTCCCGCAGAATCTGTGCGAACAAATCCGCCGGAACATCCAGCGAGGGGGTTTCCGCCCTCTGTACCACATCCAGCTCCCGTAAACATCGTGCCGCTGTGCAATCAAATACCGGATTGTCCCTCTGCGCCTTTCGATACCCACGCCGCAGGAGCAGCCGCAACGCACGTGCCGCCAGTCGTTTCCATCCGCGCTCGTCCGCAATGGAATCCTGTACCTTATGCCAACTCAGAATCACGCTGACCGCCGCCGCATGGCGAAGTGCCGCACTTTCCTCCGCGCACACACGCCGCCGAAACGGATGCATCAGACACCGTCGCCGACAGGTCGCATATTCTTTTGTTCCCGCGTCCAAAACCAGTGCAAGATAGGTGCAGTCATAGCTGAGCAGCGCCGTCTGCGCGATACCGTATCGATGCCGGATGCACTGGCAAAGCCCACAGTATACTGACTGAAACTGCTCCCATTCGCGCACCTTCAGCTCTCCCCGCATGGGACGGATAAAGCCAAACATTTGTCACCTCTTTTGTTATTGTAGCGAATTTTCACGCAAAAGCAATGCACTTCGCTTATATTTCCCGAATTCTTTACAATGCCGTCACATCAAATTCGAGGAACATACGCGTGTCATCACATAAACCGGAGCGGCATGTTTTTTGCGATGATTGTCATACAGCTTTGCAAACACAATGCCCAGCGCCAATCCAATGATGCCAAACACGCCAGGCACACCGGAGCGGAGCATAGACGCAATACCATAAAACAAAAAGAACAGAACAAACGGAACGACATAGACCATCGCGGCAATGCCCAACACATTTTTTGTGCTTCCCTCTACCTGAACCACATCGCCAACATGAGCGCCGATGGTATTTTTTACCTCTACAAAAATAGGTTTTGTATACATTTCACCGCAGCCACCGCACTTGCTGCAATCGTGTCCGCACGCGGTCTGCCGCTTGATTTGAAGTCGCGCCATGTTATTCAAAAGCAGCTCCGTTACCATAGCCTCTTGCTGCATCTCAAATTCCTCCTATTGAATCCTCCAGCGGACGATAGCACTTCAGGATCTCTTCTGCGCACGCCAGACCGTCTACCGCCGCACTCATAATGCCGCCGGCATAGCCTGCACCCTCACCGCACGGAAGGAAGCCCGTCAGCCCGATGCTGCTGCGATTCTCTCCGCGCACAATGCGAATCGGCGAAGAGGTGCGCGTCTCCGGACCGGTCAGCAGCGCATCCGGCGCGTCATAGCCACGAATCTTGCGTCCAAACACACGCAGTCCATCCCGCATCTCACGCAGAACAAACTCCGGCAGCACGCCATTCAGAGAACCATATTGCACGCCCATCGGATAAGTTGGCCTCACACTGCCATGCGTCCGGCTTGGTCTTTCCTCCAAGAAATCGCCCACGCGCTGACAGGGTGCACAGTAGCTCCCCGTCTTTTGGTA
>CAVBHI010000222.1:0-4738 GCA_963595115.1 bacterium | reverse complement strand
GCGTAACCAGCGAGATCGTGATAATAACCAGCATGAAGATCTTCGCAATCGTGGAAAGCGGAAGCACATTAAACATAGATAGTGTCAGCGCTTCTGCACCTTTCTCCACATACAGGCTATAGAAGTCATAGGCATTGTCAAACAGCTGTGCGTGCAGGATCGTTCCGCCGAATACCGCGAACCAGGAGATACCGAACAACGCAGGGAACAGCCACTCAACCAGAATGAACTGACGAATCGTGCGACCATATGCAACACGAACCATGAACAGACCAAGCAGTGGAGCATATGCCATCCAGTCAACCCACCAGTACATATCCCAGCTCTGCGGCCAGCCGGAGCCGTTGACATACGGTGAGGTGTTCAGGCTATTGTACAGGAAGTCATTGAAATATCCGCCCAAGCTCTCTGTAAACAGGTTTCCGATGTACGCCGTCGGACCGGTAATCAGTACAAATGCCAGCAGGATGAAAAAGAACTGCGTATTCCAGTTGGAAAGCTTCGTGATACCGTTGCGCAGACCGGAGATCGCCGACGCATTATAGCAGACAAACATAACAACGATAATCGCGATATAAATCGTCAGGCTTGGGGAAATTCCCGCAAATGCGTCAACCGCAGTGGACAGCTGCATAGCGCCGTAGCCCAGACCGCCTGCGACCGCAGCGGTCAATGCAAACGCACACCATGCGTCAAAGATGTCAGCCCAGCGGCTGTCGGTCACGTTCTTGCCGAAGAGCGGGATCAGCAGCGTACTGGTGCGGAACGGAGCACCCTTGTTCAAAATAAAATACGAAAGGATAACGCCGGTGACAACGCAGGAGGCATATGGCGTAAGTCCCCACTGCATAAAGCACTTTTTCATGCCCCAGAGGAGCGCCTGATTGCTGCCAGACTCGATGCCGGTTGCCGGATCCGGCTCCATCGTGAACAGCAGCGGTTCTGCCGCGCCCCAGAATACCACGCCGGCACCGATGCCGGTGCAAAGGGAAATGCCAAACCACTGGATGTAGCTGAATTTCGGCTTTGCGTTCGGACCGCCAAACTTGATGTTTCCATACTTGGAAAACATAAAGAAAATAGAGAGAGCAACCATGAAGAGCAGGACAAGGCTTGTGCCCCAGCCAAGCCCATTCATCAGGTTGACCATGACCAAGTTATTCAACACGTCATAGAATACCTCTGCGTTGGCAACAATGGCGACCAACATCAGCGCAAACAATACGACGGTGATTGACATAACAACAGGTCGGAACTGTCTGTTTGTTTCGTTCATCGTTCTTTCACCTTCCACTTAAAGATTTTCTTTCAGCATCTACTCCGCCAGCAGCAATTTCAACACGAAACGGAGCAGTAACCGATTATATAATAATAAGCAGCAATTCGCGTGCCAATTTGCGTTTTTTGCGCCATACATCCCCGCTGCTTTTGAAATTTTATATACATTATCCAAGTAATTCTCAAAAAATATATGCAATTTGCCCAATACATTTAGCGGCACATTTTGCGGGCAAACACTTTTTGCAGGCTAGGTGCAAAAAAGCAGCAATCCAGTTGCAAAATATTTTGCAGCTTCTTTGCGCAACCGCAAAAAAATCTGCTTATTTTTGTCTAATACTAACAACAGAACCTGCAATTATTTCTTCTTTATCACGAGAATACACTAAAAAAATGTGTCTTTTTCTCTCCTACACCAACCGTTCCCCACAGCTGCCAAGCGTTATGTCAAAGGCACGGCATCCTGCAAAAAAGTGCAAAAAACGATTCAGCGGGATGCAAGACAAAGCCTGCATCCCGCTGAATAGTAGGAAAAAAGTGGTTAAAACGAAGACAAACACACCTTGACCAAATGTGTTTATCACTGTGCCCAAGCAATTTGGATGGACTGACGCGATACAAGGAAGCTGGACTAGGACTTCCCTGTACCGCACATTCCTGAACACTTATATGGGGTTTGCAATTTTATAAAACAGTACCAGCACCAGCAAATGCCTCGGAGGTCTGGATCATTCAACGTAATACGGTCCAAAAAGAAAAACATCCCACAAGCATCCAATAAGGAGCTGAAGCTTGGCAGAGACAGCGGACTATTCTGCACAGTGTCAGAGGCTTCAGTACACTTATGGGAATTTATTATGTCATCACAAATAGGTCGAACTTCTCCATCCAATGAAACAGAATGTAGATGTTGATGTTTCCAAGTTGCTGCCCTTGGGGTACAAACACGGTTTTGCACCCCAAAGACGGCGGTTAAAAGATGGAGATACATCACACGGCTAAGCCGCTATGTGAAGATCACAAATTAGTTATTACGGAGACAGGCAGTATTCCAACGCAAACCGCAGAATACCGCACTGTCCCTGTGGTGTTAGAAATATGACAATTCCAAACGAAATTTCAATTAAGCCTTCGGGGTGAAGGTGCCTTCACGCAGGTAAGCCTGCAGCTGCTCGTGCGTCATATGACCAATGTCCAGGTAGTCCAGAGTCCACTTGGAGTTGCCAACCAGATCACGCTTCAGCATGGTGGAAGCCAGCAGGATCATGGAGTCGATGATCGGGGTCGGTACATTGTACTTCTTGCCCAGCTGAGACATCAGGTAGCAGCCAACCGGTACGTCCTCGGTGATGTAACGGTTCTCCAGATCGAACGGACCGTCGCCCCAGAAGTTCTCATAATTCTCAGTGTACGGAACAGCGAAGTCCGGACCCATGTATTCCTTGCCGTACATGGTGGTACGGGAGAAGAAGTCCTCGTAATTAACGGTGCACAGACCAACTTCCATTGCAGCAGCCAGAGCCTTTTCTTCCTCCCAGAACTTAGCCTGAACCTCAGCGATTGCCGGGCAAGCGCCGAATGCGTACAGGGAGTACTTGGACTTATCCTGACCCAGAACGGTATCGAAGTTCTGCATGGTGGAAACTGCCAGTACCGTGCCCGGAACGTGGATAACCGGGTTTACATTGGACAGGTTGATGTCGAGAACCGTGTTGCCCTCTACGAAACCATGATGGAACTCTTCGCCCTTCTTGGAGATGGTAACCTCGCCGTCAGCGTCAATGATAGCGCCGAAAGCCGGAATCTCATAAGCAGAAGCCATGAACTTCTCGTTGTCGGACATCGGCAGAGCACAGCCGCGGATCGTGGTGATACGGTCCTCAACCTTGCACTCGTTGGTGACAACGCCGCCACGGCGTACAACGCGGATGCCATACGGAGCGGTGTACCATGCGCCAACAACAACGTCCTTGGTGCAGCCCATCTCACGCATCAGCTTGCGGAATACGAACGTGCCACAGTTATCCGGCAGGATGTGGATGATCTGACCATCTTCCAGCAGCGGAATCAGCTCACGGAAGATAACCTCATGACCCAGAGCAACCGTAGCGATAATGATGATGCCAGCGCCCTTAACGGTAGCTGCCAGATCGTCGCCAGCCATAGCAACGTGAGCGATGCCCTTGCGCTGGAAGCCGAAGTAGCTCAGCTGGTTGCCGCTCAGGGTGATACCCGTTCTCATGATGTTGGTGAAGTTGGTCTTTGCGAAAGCCGGCTGATCCCAAATGCGAACCTCTCTGCCTGCCAGAGCACAGTCAGCAGCCATGGTCTTGCCTACAGCGCCGCCGCCCAGGACAGCAATCGGCTTCTCTCTAAGATAGCTCATGTCCATAATAATGTACCTCCTGATAAAATTCGGTGCTTGCCTGATTAGCACCCTTTTTTATAATTTTTTAATGTCATGTACCAAGAGAGATGCACGACATTGAAAACAAGATTCACGACAGTCGTTCCAATCAGAGCACTTGTCGCTTTCTGAATATTATTTTAGAGTACCCCTCTTGTTTTCGCTGTGCAGTACCTTTCTCTTTTTTTGCATTCTTTCAGATGCATCTTCGTCAGATAAACCAACTCTCCCCGCATTCGTTCCGATTCCATTAAGCATATTGTTCATAAAAATATCTATTTTCTGCTTTTTTCGTCGAATTCCCTGTCATTCTCTCCGGAAACACACACCAATTTGGTCTTGCATTTTGACGACAAATCGGAGTGAATCGGTTTGGGATATTTTCATATTTTCCCCATTTCTCTTTCCGACACCGTTGAAAAACAAACGTCAGTGCCACCCTTGATTTTCCGTAAAAAGCAGCCCTTTCCCCGGTGCTTTCGCCGCCAAGCCCTTTTCTTCTACATTTAATATATATCCGCCTGCGGCGTGCTTGTGATTTCCCCTCCGATGACATTGTGCACCGGCTTATCCGACCACTTTGCTGCCCGTTTGGCGCATTGTCTTGTTTTGTTGGGAAATTCGGCGCTTTTTGCGGCACATTTCGCAGTACAGCTTCTTTTTCGTCCCTCTTTTATCCAATTCCTGCATCCGAAAGACTGCAAAAAAAGCGAAATTTCTGGCACAGCCTGTTTCTATAACGTCCTCTAAAATAGGTAGTAACAAAGCAACTCAGTTTGTTGTCTGTGCGTCGAGGTATCCCCGCACAGTAATAATAGAAGGAGGAACATTATCATGGCTAGTAAAAAAGAAATCATGGACGGTAATCAGGCCGCTGCGTATATATCGTATGCCTTTACCGACGTTGCTGGCATCTTCCCAATCACTCCGTCCTCTCCGATGGCAGAGCACGTAGATGACTGGGCAGCAAACGGCAAAAAGAATCTGTTTGGTCGTCCGGTCAACGTAGTTGAAATGCAGTCCGAGGGCGGCGCTGCTGGTACTGTACACGGA
>CAVBHI010000221.1:0-2247 GCA_963595115.1 bacterium | reverse complement strand
GAACGGCACTGCGGTAACACCTCTTCCGATTCGCCGGATCGGTGCACCGCATGACGGTGCGCCCGTACACTCTGTCCCCTCCGCCTCTTGGCTTCGTCAGAAAATGCACGCACAGGAGGACGTACAGAAGTACTTTTCCGTTGATACCAGCACATGGACGCGCCACGCAATATCCGAGTACGAACGAGAGATCATGGCATATCTTCGCCGACTCTCTCCGGAACAGTGGCGCGAGGTATGTGGCGTTTCCGAAGGGCTGGAATTTCGTCTGTTCCGTGCCGTTCGTGACAGCGCATCGTTCTCCGACACCGTGCAGGCTGCCAGCGCCAAGCGCTATCCCACCAGCCGAATCCGCCGCTTGCTCCTCTGCGCTTATCTCGGAATCACGCAAAAGCTTGCTGCACTCCCGCCGCAGTATCTCCGCGTGCTGGCATTCAACGATACCGGACGCACGTTGCTGCGGGAAATGAAACGCTCCTGTGCAATACCCGTTATTACGAAGCCTCTTACTGCCAAAACGCTTGTCGGCAGCGCCCGTCAGCTGTGGGAGCTGGATATGCTGGCAGACGATCTCTATCACAACAGCCAGCCATGCGGAAGCGGTTGGCGACAAAACCCGTTTTTTCTTCGCTAGATTCGTTTTACAAGCTTCGTTTTCTGCTATACTTTATTACAAAGAAACAAACAAATATCGAAAAATCCGTTTCTCTCTGCCGCAAATCACATTTCTTTGCGCAGTTATTGTTTTTTTCTTGTATTTGTTGTATATTATCAATGTTATCAAAGTAATCATTCATCCCATAAGGAGGTCAACATAATATGGATTTGATTGAAGGCATCAAGAGCCGCCGCAGTGTCCGTAAGTTTCAGAACAAGGCTGTACCGCACGACGTACTGGAAAGGGTCGTGGACACTGCCGCTTATGCTCCCACTTGGAAGAACACACAAATCAATCGCTACATTGCCATTGAGGGACGTGATAAAATTGACTATATCGCCAAGGAATTCGCGCCGTTCAACATCAAGACTTTGAGCAACGCACCGTTGCTGATCGCGCAGACGTTCGTGAAGAACCGTTCCGGTTTTGAGCGCGACGGTTCGTACACAACCGACCGTGAAGGCGGCTGGCAGATGTACGATTGCGGCATTGGTGCGCAGACGCTGGCTCTTGCCGCACACGAGGAGGGGCTTGGCACGGTCATCATGGGTATTTTTGACCGCGCTGCGCTTCAGACCTATCTGGAAATTCCGGAGGATCAAGAGTTGATCGCACTGATTGCCGTCGGTTATCCGGACGAAGAGCCAAACGCACCGCGTCGTAAGCTCAGCGATGTCATTCTGAGCTACGCAAACTAACCCCCTTATATAACAAAAAGGACGGCGTTGCCGTCCTTTTTGTTATATCTCGTTATCGTTCATATTCAAATTCCATCTCGCCCATGACAACCAAATCGCCGTCCTGCACGCCCATCTGCTCCAGACGTTCAAAGACACCCGCACTGCGGAGCTTTCGATCAAGATACATGCGCGATTCATAATCATCAAAGTTGACCGAGCTGCACAGACGCTCAATCCATGCGCCCTCGACAATATAACGGCTGTCTTCACGGCGGATTTCAATATCGTCCTCTGTAACCGGCTTTTCAATCTGGTCCATAACAAATTCCGGCTCATAGACCGTCACAGGCGGAAGCTCCTGCAAGGCGTGCCACGTCTGATTCATCAGCTCACGGACGCCCTGACTGGTCGCTGCTGACATCTCGGCGTAAACAAAGCCATGTTCTTCTGCCCACGCACGAATGCGTTTTAGAGACTCTGTATCATCGCCAAGCAGATCAATTTTATTGGCAACGACAATTTGCGGACGCTTTTCCAGATCCAGCGAATACTTGGACAGCTCCCCATTAATTTTTTCCAGATCATCAATCGGATCACGGTATTCGCTGCCCGCCGCATCCACAATGTGCAGCAGCAGACGGCAGCGGTCGATATGGCGCAGAAACGCATGTCCCAAGCCTGCACCCTCGGACGCGCCTTCGATAATACCCGGAATATCTGCCATAACAAACGATTCGCCCTCTCCGATAGAGACAACACCGAGATTCGGCACGAGCGTTGTAAAGTGATAATTGGCAATCTTCGGACGCGCCGCCGATGCCATCGACAGCAATGTGGACTTTCCGACATTCGGGAATCCAACCAGCCCGACATCTGCCAGCAGCTTCAGCTCCAGCTGAACCTCCAGCT
>CAVBHI010000220.1:0-24824 GCA_963595115.1 bacterium | reverse complement strand
GCTTCAGGGCAGATCGGATATTCTCGGGCGCGTCAGAGAACGGCTTGATCCGAATGAGGTAGAAGAAGCCATAGAGTTTTTTCGAGGAAAGGTAGATGCAATCGCGGTCTCTGGTTATGCGAGTGTACGCAATCCGGAGCCTGAAATCTATGTAAAGAGCAAAGTACAGGAATTGTTGGGAGTTCCGGTAATTTGTGCGCACGAATTAACTGCATCGCTTGGATTTTATGACCGTACCGTTACAGCTGTGCTCAATGCAAGGTTGATTCCTGTTATTTGTGATTTGATTGACTCGGTTCACACGGTCATGAAAGAATTTGAGGTACAAGCACCGCTTATGATCGTTAAGGGAGACGGAACCTTGATGACCGAGGACTGTGCAAAGGATAAACCGATCGAAACGATATTGTCCGGTCCGGCAGCCAGTGTAATGGGCGGAATTTTCTTATCCGGAGAAACGAATGCGCTTATTTTGGATATGGGCGGTACGACAACCGATATTGCCAATGTCATAGATGGAAAGCTTCATATGAATAGTGAGGGTGCAAACGTCGGCGGATGGTTTACCAGAGTGCGCGCGGCGGAAATTTATACAGTTGGTCTGGGCGGAGACAGCCGTATTTATCTCGACAGCAATCGGGATATTTGTGTAGGTCCGAAAAAGGTGACACCGTATTGTATGATGGGCCTGTGGTTTGATTCGCTCAAGCAGGAGCTTCAGGAATTGTATGAGGCAGAAAACAAACCGTATAAAAATTTCTGGAGAAATGAAAACGAAGCATTTATGCTGCTCAGACGCTCAGAAGATTATTCGGAACGAACCCCTGAAGAGCGAAAGGTCATTGAAGCGGTTTCGCAGGAACCGCATACTATGTATGTGCTTCAAAATAATTGCGGTCTCCGCAATCTGAGAAGTGTGCTGGAAAAGCTGGTATCGGAAGATATTATTGTCAGGATCGCTTTTACCCCGACGGATCTGCTGCACGTCAAGGGAGTGTATAAGCAGTGGAGCTGTGAGACGGCGCAGCTTTGCATTAAGATTATGGCAGCGCAGCTTGGTCTGACGGAAGAGGAGTGTATTGAGCACGTACAAAATACAATATGGAAAAGAATGTGCCGAGCTTGTATAGACAGCAGTTTTTATCACGATAATCATGTGTTGGACGATGAGACACAGAAGATGATGGATTATTTTGTAAATGATGTATTTTTTGACAACAAAAGCGAGATGCTGGGAAGCAGCTTTTGGATAAAGAAAAATATTGTGGCGATCGGTGCACCGACATCCGCTTGGATGGATCTGGTGAAAAATAAGCTTGGAACAAAAATTATCACACCGGAGCATGCAGAGGTTGCAAACGCAATCGGTGCGGCAGTTGGGCAAGCCGTAGAAACGGTTGAAATCCTGATACGAAGAGATCCAATCACGAAGATGTTCAATGTATACTCGGCGGAGGGGAGACTGTCGTTTGAAGAGTTGGAGGATGCGACGGCGAATGCCGATGAAATTGGACAGAGATTGGCTGTTATGTATTTGCCGAAGGTGGACTATGATATTACCAGCAGAGTAGAAGACAATTATACGGAAGATCGTTTTTACGGGAAAAAGCAATTTATCGAGCGCAAGGTCATTGTAACGGCGGTATCGCATGTGTCAATGAATCATGCGGATGTCCAATAATTCAATGATTAAAATAAATATCTTAAAAATATATTGACATTCTGGAACATGGGTATATAATATATTTAAGGATTTATTTCAACACTTGGAATAAATAATAAGAAAAGAAGGAGACTATGACAATGATTAAGAAGTATAATCCGTTTGACAATGTACGTCAGGTCGTAGACAGCGCAGCAGCCATCTTGGGATACGATGAAAGTCAGTATGGTACGTTAAAGTATCCGGAGAGAGATCTGAAGGTCTCTATGCCGGTCGTTATGGATGACGGTACCGTAAAAGTCTTTGAAGGCTTCCGTGTGCAGCATTCTACCGTTCGTGGTCCGGCAAAGGGCGGTGTTCGTTTTCATGTGGGCGTGAATCATGATGAGGTAAGAGCACTGGCGGCTTGGATGACCTTTAAGTGTGCGGTTGTAAATATTCCTTACGGCGGCGGCAAGGGCGGCATTATTTGCAATCCGCGTGAGCTGAGCGAACGCGAAATGCACAGCCTAACCACGAAGTATACCGCACAGATTGCTCCGCTGATCGGTCCGGAACAGGACGTACCGGCTCCGGATGTTGGAACCAATGCCAAGGTTATGGCTTGGATGATGGATTCTTACAGCATGTTGAAGGGACACAGCGTACTGGGTGTTGTTACCGGCAAGCCGATCGGTCTGGGCGGCATTCTGGGACGAGGTGAGGCTACCGGTCGCGGCGTCATGTTTACGGTAAATAATCTGCTGAAGAAGATGAATATGTCGATTGAGCACACTTCGGTTGCCGTTCAGGGAATGGGCAATGTCGGAAGCGTTACCGCAAAACTGCTGGATCAGGAAGGCATGAAAATCGTTGCAGTCAGTGATGTTTCCGGCGGCATTTATAAGAGCGAAGGCTTGAACATTCCGGAAATTCTGACATTTATAGACGGCGGAAAGAAGTTCATAAGCGATTACAACGCAGAAGGCGTGGAACATATCGACAATCAAAAACTGCTGACTCTTGATGTCGATGTACTGATTCCGGCAGCATTGGAAAATCAGCTGAATTCCGATAATGCGGAGCTGGTACGTGCCAAGTTTGTTGTTGAGGCAGCAAATGGTCCGACAACGCTGGAGGCGGATGAGATCTTTAAGAAGCGCGGTATTACTCTTGTGCCGGATATTCTTGCAAACGCAGGCGGTGTTGTTGTATCTTATTTTGAGTGGGTACAGAACATACAGGAGCTTTGCTGGACAGAAGAGCGCGTCAACGAGGAACTGAAGAATATCATGGATACTGCATTTGAAGGCGTATGGGATATTGCACAGGAAAAAGGTGAGACCTTGCGAATCGGTGCATACCTGATTGCAGTAAAACGTGTTGTAGAGGCTCGTCTGGGACGCGGTATCTTTTAAATAGCCCTTTCCTACTTCCCATATCGGGGGAGAATCTACCTAAATCGGGTAATATGAACAAGATTCTCCCTCGGTACGGGAAGGTTTTTGTAAGAAAACAAGGAAAATCATTGACAGAGCTGATTTTAAATGATATTATTGTAACAGTTAAAAGAAATATAATTTTAATAGTAAGATGAGAGGAGGAACTGAGAATGGATCAGATGCTGCTGGAATACATACGCAGTCTTATTCCGAAAGACTTTCCGGATGGTCGCAAGGTTCTGCAAGAAGGAATTGAGATGGGTCATAAGATCAAGGTGCCCAGGACAAAGTTTTTGGAAAAGACCGGTGCGCGAACCTATTATGAGTATCGTAAGCAAAGATTGGCTGAGGGAAAGCAGACGTGGCAGATTCTGATTGGTCTGGCAACGCTGGAGGACGAAATCGAAGCTTTGAAAAAGCTCGATCAGTGGAATAAGGATCATGAAGAAGAAGGCATGGAAATTTCCGCAATCCAGTCGATTCCGGCGCAAATCATCGGTCTGCCGCATGAATATTGGGACAAGTTTCCGAAGCAGACAAGTTACGAAATGTACAATCCGGAGGATTGGAAAGCACATACCAATACGGTTCCGATTCAGTGCGCTTGGCAGGACTTTCATCTGGCATGTCCGGCATCGCTTCAGACAACCATCAATGCGCTGGAAGCGGGCACAGACCGTTTGGGATGCTTTTCCACGCTCAACTGGGACTATACTGGTTACTATGATGAAGTAAATCGATTTTCCGATATGGTACGGTCTCTGGGAATTGTATCCACAAAGAAGGATATTGATCTGGATATCGTGACCTATCCGGAAGATGGTCTGCCGGGCTACTTTATGGATGTTGTATCGTGGTTCGGTTATGAGATGGTAGAAGAATATATTGCGCATCAGCTGTGCGGATGTAAATTCTCCATCAGTTATGGCGGTCTTCTAACCGATGTACAGCTCCGTATGGCATTTGCGCTGGCATGGCATAAGAGATTTTCTACGGAAGATCATTGTGCAGTTGTTTATTTTAACGGCGGCACAGTGGATCAGATTCCAAAGACCGTGAATTGCAATTATGGAACCGGTGTTCCGGAGATGATGATGCAGGTATTATTTAACCTCCATTATAATACACCGATTGTTATTAGTCCGGTTTCGGTAACGGAGTGTTTGCGCACACCATCCTTTGAGGAGCTGATTGATATTACTGCTGCCGGTATTCGTACCGAAGTACACGCAAAAGAATGGCTTCCGCTGATAGACTGGAAACCGATTGAAGATCTCGCGGATGTTTTGATCGAAAAGGGAACGAAATTTTATCAGAATGTGATGCGTTATTTTGAAGCGGCGGGTGTTGATATAAAGGATCCGTTGCAAATGATTATGATGCTCCGACGTTTTGAACCGATTAAGTTTGAAACAAGCTTCCATCCGAGTATTCAGGAGTTTGGCGAGTTTCGCCCATATTGCGCGTCACAGCTGGGTCAGACTACCATGGAAATGAAGGAGAACATCGTTGCGGATCTGCAGAAGAAGGGAATTCACATGAACGGGGAAAAGGTCGTGTGTATCTCTGCGGATGGTCACAGCTATGGACTGATGCTGATTGACGGCGTTTATTCTGCAATCAGTGCAAATGTTATCAATGGCGGCGCGGATGTAGAAGCTTCCGCTGCGCTTGACCTTGCCGATGAGGAAGGCGCGGATATTATTTGTATTAGTGCACACTGTGGACAGGCACTTTCTTATGCAAACCAGATTGTGGAGCTGGCAAAGGAGCGTTCTAAAAAATATCGTATCGTCATGGGAGGAATGCTCAACGGACTGCTTCCGGGAAGTGAGCTTCCTGTTGATGTCGCTGATTTGGTAAAGGAAACAGGCGTTTGCGGAACGAATGATTTCGCGGAGCAGGTGGAGTATATCCAGACGGGAAAAATGGTTTAACCTATCCGACCATTTATTTCGCATACGGGAAAGGAGAAACAAGATGGCAAATTCAATGACACCACAAGAGGCTTATACTCAGAAAAAAATCAATATGGCGCTCTATGGGATGAAAATTGCTGTGCTGGTGCCGATCAGTGCAATTTTGCAGAATATTTTCAATACTTCCGTAACCGATACGGTTTCATCCTCTTTGAGCGATAAGGTTATTATCAGTATTATTTGTTCGATTACATTGGTGGCATTGGGCGATTTTTTTGCAGGCATTTTTACATTTATTTATAATGCTGCGCAAGGAAAGGGGATTAAAGAGTACAAGCGTACCTGTGGTATGAAGGTATCTTGGCTGATGTTGCTTGGCGCAGCGTTTGCAGGTTCATTGGCAACCGGTTGTTGGATGGCAGCTACACCGTTTTGCGGTTTGACTACGGTAGCGGTTGTTACTTCCTTAGGTCCGATTTTGACTGCATTTATTAGCCGTTTTGTATTGAAAGAAAAGAATTCTGCTCGTGTATATGTTGGAATCTTTATTACGGTGGTAGGTGTTATCATTGCAGGATGGGAAGGTGTAAGCGGCGGCAGCAATTTTTTGCTTGGTCTCATTTTAGCATCCATGGCACCGATTGGTTTCAGTCTGGAAGGTCAGTTTTCTACTTACTGTGGCGATATGATTGACCCGACCGTTGGTTGTGGATTCTATCGTTGCTTTGGTTCGTGCGCAGTAGGATTGACTGCAATGGCAATTCTTGCAGCCGGAACGGGTAATTTGGCTGGATTTGGTCAAATTTGTTCCATGGTTTTAACAACTCCGGTGTTGCTCCTCTTTACAATACTCATGGGTCTGTTGGGTGCGATTAACTATAACTGTGTATATGTTGCCTTCAATAAGACCGGTCCGTCTCGCGCGCTGGCAATTGACTCGTCTCGTCCGATCTGGTCTATTCCGTTCGGCTATCTGTTTGCAGCACTTGGGATTTCAGCGTACTCTGTATCTATGCTCGGTGTTGTGGGAGCAATCATTGCAGTTGTCGGTTTGATTTTGATTATCTGCAATCCATCGGAATTGGCGAATCTGCGCGGTGGAGAATAAGGAGGCAAGACCATGAAACAATTACCGATCAAAACTCGTATTCTACAGTATATTATCCACAGCGAAAAAGCACTGACTGCGGATGAGATCTATGAAGGCTTAAAAAGCGAGTACGCTGACGATTCGTTTTTCAATCGAAAGACGGTGAACGATTATGTGGATTCGTTAATCGGTGTAGGCTTTGTAAAAGCGGATCAGCTTGAGTTTGACAAGGACGGAAATTTGGTTATTTATTGTGTGGCTACTGCGGACGGCAAGTCCCGTGAGAAGTACATGCATTAAGTATTCGTTTACTCCAATACTTTTTATTACATCTTCAAAATGCAGGGAGCGAGATGGGAGACCTTCTCGCTCCTTGTATATCTGTTTTATTGAAAAAGGAGAACACTATGGATGATATGATTCAAATAGAGGGTGCAGTAGAAAATAATTTGAAACACGTGAATGTATCAATCCCCAAGAATAAGCTGGTTGTATTTGCGGGAGTATCCGGTTCCGGAAAGTCATCCCTGGTTTTTGATACCCTCGCGATTGAGTCTATGCGTCAGTTGGGCGAGATGCTTCCGCCCTATGTCAGAAATAGAATGACACATTACGAAGCGCCGAAAGTACAGACGATCCGTAATTTGTCGCCGACGGTTGTGATACAGCAACGGCAATTTGAGGGGGATATTCGCTCGACGGTTGGGACAATGACGAATGTTTCTCCTATGCTCCGAATGCTGTTCTCGCGATGTGCACATCCGCATTTGACATCTTCTGCGGCATTTTCTTTCAACGATCCACAGGGAATGTGTATGGAGTGCAGCGGATTGGGAAGTACGATACAGTTTGATTTGCATAAACTGGTTGATAAAGAACGATCGTTAAATGAGGGCGCAATTCTGTTTCCAGGTCATCAGGTTGGAACATATCAATGGCAGCTGTATGCGAATTCGGGACTGCTTGATTCGGATAAAAAATTAAAAGACTATAGCAAAAAGGAATGGCATGATTTCCTGCACGGGGATGGAGTCGTTGTGGAGATCCACAACACGACAGGGAAAGTATGGAATGACTATCAGCTGACCTACGAAGGTTTTTTGGACAGAATTACGAGATTATACCTGAAACGAGGTGTGAATGCCAAGAGTAAAAATCATGAAAAAATTATTCGGAACTTTACGACAGAATGCAGCTGTCCGCGCTGTCACGGCGCGCGGTTGAACGCAAAAGCATTGCAAAGCACGCTAAACGGGATGAATATTGCACAGATCAGTGCATTGGAGATTGGAGATTTGATTGCATGGTTGACGCAGATCTGCGATCCGATCGGTATGCCAATCGCACAAAAGATAATTCCTGTTTTAAATGGCATTCAAAATATCGGTCTGGGCTATCTTAGCCTAAACCGTTCCAGTAAATCTTTATCGGGCGGAGAAGTGCAGAGATTGCGTATTGTGCGTCAGCTCGGAAGCAGCTTAAACGGATTGACATATATCTTTGATGAACCGTCGGTCGGTCTGCATCCGCAGGATGTTATTGGGCTTATCACCCTGCTGAAGAATCTGCGCGATAAAGGAAATTCCGTGATTGTGGTCGAACATAATAAGCAGATTATACGATGTGCGGATTATGTTTTTGAAATGGGACCAGAGGCCGGAGAGAATGGAGGAAGGGTAATTTTTCAAGGAACACCACAGCAGTTGGGGAAGGCAGATACACCGACGGGAAGAAGTTTAAGTCAGCACATATTGACGCTTTCGCCATCGAAGAAAGCAAAGGAATTTATTACTCTAACACAAGCATGTGCCAACAATCTAAAGAATATATCCATTCATATTCCGAAGCAAGCGCTTACAGTTGTAAGCGGTCCTGCAGGAGCGGGAAAATCATCCTTGATTTGTGTAGAGCTGATGAAAAAATATCCACAGGCGGTGCATATCGATCAAAAGCCAATTGGTGTTACCTCGCGCTCAAATCCGGCGACTTATGTTGGAATTATGAATTCGATTCGCAAACTGTTTGCGGAGGGAAATAATATAGATGCTGCGATGTTTAGTTATAATTCCGAAGGTGCGTGTCCGATGTGTCAGGGGCGCGGTGTCATAAAAACAGAAATGGCATTTATGGATCCCATTACGGTCGTTTGCGAACTGTGTGGGGGAGCGAGATACCGCAAAGAAAGCCTACGGTATTGTTATCATGATAAGAATATTCTTGATGTGATGAATATGACGGTGAAAAAGGCATTAACCTTTTTTGATGTACCGAAGATCCGAAACAAGCTTCAAATATTGCAGGATGTGGGATTGGACTATTTAACACTGGGTCATCCGATCTCGGAGCTGTCGGGCGGAGAATGTCAGAGAATCAAATTGGCAGGGCATCTTAGGGATAAAAACGGATTGTTTCTTTTTGACGAACCGACAACGGGACTGCATGGGGAGGATGTGAAAAAGTTAATCCGATTATTCAGAAAGCTGGTTCAGCACGGAAATACCGTGGTTGTAATCGAACATAATATGGAGATGATATGTCAAGCGGACTGGAATATTGAACTGGGACCGGGCGGGGGAAAGAACGGCGGAATGCTTATGTTTGAAGGAATGTTTGTCGATTTTCTACAGTGTCGAAAATTGGCGACGGTACAGTTCTTGCGGCAGGAAAATCATATATAACGATACAAAAGGCGAAGAGCTCCGTAATAAGGAGCTCTTCGCGCGTTAAAAGTGGGAATATAGGAAAGAATTTCAGATATTGTCTGATGATAAAAATCGATAGAGATAGGATACCGTTGTATCAATAACCGTATTCGTATAATCCGGACGATTCGATTCCAAACCAAGATCGTGATCCATTCCGGTCACGCAGAGATAGTCCATACCGGAATGTTTAATCAACCACTGATAGGTTTTCGGATTGATTACACTGTCCTTATCGCCATAAATCAGCAGACCATGCGCATTGTCTTTTTTCATGAAGGAAATGATCTCATCGCCGGTCGTCGAATTATCAATTTGCTTGAAGAAATCTTCGGATAGATATAAGTCTCTGCCCGCAAATTCCGATGCTTGTGCAGCATAAACCTTTCCATCGGTAAGACCTGCTTCAAGGTTTTCGTAATCCAGACCGGCAGCTGCTGCCGTCAGAAGGGCCGTGTTCTTGTTGTCTCCGGCAGGGTTTAGCAAAACCATCGTGTGGATCTCATCGTTCTGTGAAACGAACTTCGGACCAACCTTTCCGCCCATGCTCCAACCGACAAGTCCAACGCGCGTAGGGTCAAAAGAATAATTTTTCATACAGTAATCATAGGCATCCTGAAGATCAGAAACGCTGTTGTTCAATGTATAATTGAGAAAATCATCCTTTGAATCACCGGAACCCGGCTGATCAATACGAATAGTACCGATACCCAGTGTGAGGAGCTGTTCCGCTATACTCTCGTAATCATATGTATTATCGGTGTTGTTGGCATAAAAACCAAATTCTTCATCCTTTGAGCCTAAAAAACCATGCACAAGCAGGACAACCGGACAGGTTTCCCCCTCGCGCAGCGCGGGAACGGTAACACCGACAGGAATCTCAACCGAATCATCTCTGCTGGACGAAATCGTAAAGTAGGTATCTACGGAAGCGGTTGCGGACAGCTGTTCGGTTTGCTGCGTGAGAGCAGGGCCAGAGCTGCCATTGCTTGGCGAAGACATATTGGATTCCGAGCAGGCGGAAAGCGAAAGCAAAATAGCTGCTGCGGAAATAACGGATAAGATCTTTCTAAATTTCATTTTCATATCTCCTTCTAAAACTGAGATGAGGGGGCTGTGTACACAAAAAAGAAATTTCTTTATTATTTATTATAACATTCGTGAAATAATAAGTCAATGGTTATTTTAATGATTAAAATAAAATGGGCACCCATTCAGGTGCTCATTAACAAAAAAAGAGAAAAAAGAAGAAAGAGAGATAGAGATAGTGAATATTTAATAATCTCTATTAACACTATACTATAGTTTCAAGAGTATGTCAACTAATAAAAAAATATTTATTTCAATTAATATAATAAGTATTGAAAATCAATTCGAGACATAGTATTATGATAACAAGGAACGATAAGTTATGTGCGAGCTTGAACTGGAAAGGAGCAATATGGAGACAAATTATTTTCAATTCATGCAGAACGAAAGGTGTGAATTTTTCCCGTGCCATTCAACGCAAGATTCGGACACATTTAACTGTTTGTTTTGTTATTGTCCGTTGTATTCGATGAAGGACAAATGCGGAGGCAATTTTCAATATCTTCCCAACGGTATAAAGGATTGTTCTGCCTGTATGATACCGCATTCAAAGAATGGGTATGAATATATCATGAATCATATGGAGGATATTATACAGCTCGGAAAACTTTGAGAACAATGAATGGAAAGCAGCCACGAGGGGATGGACTCCCTATATAGCAGCCAGTGAAATAAAGCACGGCAAGCAATATAGGGGACATGAAAACGTCGTGGCTGCTTTCTTTTTATTGCGGTAGGGATATTCTCAAACCGCGATAGAAATGCATCAGTCTATCTGTGTAATATAGTGATGCAGCGGCTTGGAGAGAAAGGTCGCGGGCGGAAAATGGTCGCTGGTGATAAAACCATATGGTCCGTTTAAGACATCAACGATACGACTGACGATTAATGCACAGATCATACCTTCGTTGTTAATGTCTCGATTTGAAACTGCAATATTCGGTTCTCCGTAAATGACCCAATCATTGGTGTCCTGTTCGCCCGGAAGATATACCTTTCCGATGCTTTCCGTTTCTAACGTAATGCCTTCTTCCGTTTGCGCAATAGCGCGAGCGGACATACCAATGACATCTCCGGTATGTAAGGTGCGATTCAACGTGGAAGAATACATATCTTGTTTGGCAAGAATCGGAAGATTGACTTGACGATGATGAATCAGCGTCAGACCAAGCTTGGCGCAAAGCCAACAATTGGTATTCCACATCGGAATTGCAGTGAATTTTGACTGATTGATTAATAGATTCACCTCTTGCTCGGATAGATCATTCTTAGATCCGATGGTTTTATTGAATTGCTCCAGTGTTAAACCGGCGCCATGGTGTTCCGCCAGTGCGATTCCATAATCATCCACATTGTAAGAAGCGCGACCGGTTATTTTTTGAATTTTGTGCGCAGCGCCGCATGTAGCCGCAATCATACTACAGTATGCCAAATCGGGAAAGCCGGAGCTGGAAATCGTACAAGCATGTGCACGTGCGACCGTATCGATCTCCTTGGTGATAGCAGGGGAAGAAGTCCATGGATACAGTGCTTCATCACAAGTGGTTACAACATTCACGCCGTTTCGGGCGCAAGTCAAAAGAATTTCACGAACATCACGCATTAGGCTCTGCGTTGCAACAATGGCAATGTCCGGACGGAGTGCTTTGAGCTGCTGCTCTAAGAGATCAATCGGCTCAACGGTTAATGATACAT
Organism: bacterium; assembly: GCA_963595115.1. Lineage (GTDB taxonomy): Bacteria > Bacillota > Clostridia > Oscillospirales > Butyricicoccaceae > Butyricicoccus_A. Next base: position 13,245 of record CAVBHI010000220.1, on the reverse strand, counting down.
GAGATGACAGCGAAACTTGTGTTCCAATAATATCAGGATTACGGTCAAAGATACCGATTACATCTGCTCCGGATTCTACCATATCGGTTACGATGCATCGTCCCATTTTCCCGTACCCAATTTGAACAGCACGAACTTTTCTAAGCATAAAAATACTCCCTTCACTTTTTGTATGATATATTATAATATAAAAAATAAATATGTTCAATATTGTTTTCCGGACTATTCTCTTAATATTTTTTCTTATGGGAAGAAAAAAGGAGCTGGTTTATAAAAACCAACTCCTGGGATGATGCTGTCATGCCAAACCCTTGATTTCACGATAAAAACATAAAAATACATTTTCGTAATACTCGTAGAGCTTGCCGTCATCGCCGCGAACAACGGTATTGCGTCCGTCATCAAAGCCTTCGATTGCGCCGGCAATGATATTTTTCAGTTTTTTCATTTTTTCGGGATCCTCTTCCAGCCCATCTGTCTTTTCGATGATATGCAGTTTTGCATTGAAATCAGGGGTATAAGGAACAAAATCCTCGCTAATTCGTTCAAACTTCATGGGATTATCCTCTCTTTGTCGTATTGTTTACTCTTTCCAGAGCCGTTTCTTTTTGTGTTTATGTTCCCACACATCCCAAGGAACAAACTGATCGTCACGGACAATCCAAGCCTCTTTGGCCAGCGAAGCCAACGGGGCATCCGAAAGAGAGTCGGAATAAAAGGTGTCAATCGGAGTACCTTCTCCAAATACTTCGTAAAAGCGCCGCACCTTCTCCTCTCCCCAGCAGTTTTTTCCTTGATATAAACCGGTATAAGGGTCAACCTGAGATGCCATAACATGCGAGATACCGAGCTTTTCACATGCGGGCTTGATGAGAAATTCCGGAGAAGCTGAGATGACGACATCATCCTTTCGGTGTAATTTTTCGATATACCATGGCTTTATGTTGCGGATATGACTTGCCCAAAAATCATTGACAACGTCCGGCGTTTCGCCGATACAGCGGAGGAATTTGTACATTTGTTCCTTGCAGCGAGTTTTACTCTGCAAACGGGCAAAATAAATAGCAAATTGAAGAGCTGTGTTAGGTAAGGTGATTGCCATGACGGGGTGGTGGAGCAGACAGTATTGGAAAAAATCCACCGTACTGTCGCCGTGATAGATGGTTTCATCAAAATCGTATACATTCATCGTTGTTTGCCTCAATTAGCTGTTGCGCTTATCGCCGTAGAAAAATAGGGCAACCGTACCGGGGCCGGAGTGCGCACCGATTACTGTATCCAGAATATGAATATAGACATCTTTGATGCCCATATTTTTACGAAGATAGCTGCGAAGATATTCTGCATCCTCCAGACAGTCGCCATGACTGATGCAGATCGAATATCGGTCGGTCTGGCTTCGGTCAATATGCAGTTTGAGCTGCATTGCCAGCTCTTCCAGAGATTTTTTGCGACCACGAATCTTCTTGTACGGAATCAAATGTCCCTCGTCATCCACATAGAGGACGGGCTTAATGCCGACAAGAGAACCCATAACGGCAGCGGATTTGGAGACGCGTCCGCCGCGGTGCAGATAAAACAGGTCATCCACTGTGAACCAGTGAAGAATATGCCTGCGGATTTCCTCTAAATGCTGTACCAAACATGCAGCGGACATACCTTCCTGTTGACATGCGACCGCTTCACGCACCACCATGGTTTGACCGCCGGCGGCTGATTTTGTGTCAACGCAGTAAATCGCACGGTCGGGATAGTGCGGCTGCAAGTCTTTTTTTGCCACACAAGCGGAATGGTAGCTGCCGCTGAGTCCGGAAGAAAAGCCGACATAAACAATATCCTTGCCTTTCTTCAAGATACGTTCAAAGACATCAGTAAAGTGTCCTACAGTACCTTGTGAGGTTGTAACACCCTTTCCATCGCGCAGGAGCTGATAAAACTGCGGAAGCGGAATGGTCTTGCCAAAGTCATCATCAATCGTAGGATACCCTTCCAGTGTAAAGCTGAGCGGCACCCAAGCAACATTATTGTTGAGAAACCAGGATTCGTCCAAATCAAGGACAGAGTCGGTTACAATGACGTAATCACTCATATGCGCCCTCCTTTTTGGGGACGATTTCAATCCAATAGTTGTCCGGATCATTGATAAAATAAATCCCCATGCTCGGATTTTCAAAGCATACGCAATTCATCCGCTTGTGCTTTGTCAAAGCGGCTTCAAAATCATCGACTTCCAGTGCCAGATGAAATTCGTTCTCACCTAAGTTATATGCTTGAGGATGGTCACGAAGACAGGTAAGCTCCAAACGATGGGGCGTTACGCCATCTCCCAGATAGACAAGAGTGAAGCTGCCGTCCGGAGCTTGAAAACGACGGGTTTCCGTCAATCCCAAAGCCTCTTGATAAAAGCGCAGAGAGTTGTCCAGATTTTTCACGTTAAAATTATTATGTGCAAACGTAAACTTCAATTTGTTATCCTCCAAGAATCTAGTATAGCGAACTACTTCTAATTATACTGTACAGAACAGCAAATTTCCATCTTTTTTAGCCGAAAAAACAAAGAAATATAGAAGGAAGACAAGTGAGAGCGGAAAGAAAAACACCTTCGCATGAAGAACATACGAAGGTGTTGTATCGTGCTCGTTATAGAATAGGAGATTCCTCTTTCCGCTGCATTGATACATCCTTTGACCTTATTGTCACGGGGATAGAGGAGGCAGAAAGCTGTAATTCCTTTGCGACAAGAATAGCCGACAAAGCCAATGGGATAAACCCACACCAGACGCTCTGGATAGCAAATAAATGATGTGCACACCAAGCGAAAGCAGCACCGATATGAAAGCAAAGAATCGTTTGCGTGAAGAATGCAGCCTTATCCAATTTCTTTCGGTCATGCGTAATGCAGTATTCCGAAAGAGAGTTGGCAATCTGGCGAATATTATTGGTAGAAAAAATGGAGGAACTGACATAACCATGTGCGCCGGGGAAGGAATTCCACTGAATTGCCATGGCAAAGAAAATCGGATACAGTCCCAGAATCGAATCCATGTCCGCAGGCAGAAAACCGAGCAAAAGGATTGACGCAGCAGTAACTGTTAATGACAAACAGTGCAGATTGCGATGCCACTTTTTATCCCAGAAGATGGTCAATGCGATTCCGGCGAGATATAAGAATACTCCGCCGATTCGGATGAGAACATCCAGCCAGTTGCATCCCAAAAGACTGGTAACAATATACAATAAATTGGATGTCTGTGCATTGCCAAAGAAGTCAGCGCGGCAGAGCAGGGCATATACGCCGAGGAAACCGCCGATGACAGCCATGGAATGATGAATCCAGCCATTCAGATATTCATGATCTTGCATGATGGCGTGCTCCTTCCTGCATGTACTGGATTTATTATAGACCTATTGACGCACGGCTGTAAAGGGTATAGTTCCCATTTATTTTCCTCTTACGGCAGAAAAAACTGTAGATTTTTTTATATCTGTTCGGTAAAGGAGCGAATAATCTCTTGCGCAGTGACATAGATTTCCTTCGGATCAACGCCGATATGGAATTCTCCGCGTTCATAGCGAATCATACCGTTGACCATTGTCAGCAGGATATTCTGTTTGCTTCCTGCATAAACAATGTTTTTGGCAATATTGTTGACCGGCTGCATATTCGGTTGCTCCAAGTCAATGACGATCAAATCCGCAAGCTGTCCCTCCTGAATTGTGCCACAGCGCGGGAGATTCATCGCCGCTGCGCCTCCGACGGTTGCCATACGCAAAACGTCATCTGCGCTGACTGCGGCGGCATCCTTTTCCCGTACCTTTGCCAGAGCCGTGACTAAGAACATCTCACGGAACATATCAAGGCAGTTGTTGCTGGCGGGACCGTCCGTACCGATACCGATGTTGATACCGCGGCGCAGCATTTCGCGGATAGGCGCAATGCCGCTGGCAAGCTTCAGGTTCGAAGCGGGATTGGTGATGACAGAAAGACCGCGCTGCTGCACAATATCCAGATCTTGCTCCGACATATGGACGCAATGATACCCACCGCCGCCGTAATCAAAGATACCAAGGGAATCAAGATAAACCGTCGGTGTCATGCCGGTACGACTGACACACTGCTGTACCTCGGCTTCGGTCTCTGAATTGTGTGTATATACCGGTGCGCGGTACTGCTTTGCCAAGGCGGCAATTGCCTCCAGCTTGTCACGGGAGGTGGTGTATTCTGCATGGAAACCAAGCTCGAATGAGATCAGTTCATGATAATTGTTGTATTGTTGATACCAGTGATCAACCAGCTCCACCGATTGGCTGAAATCATTGACCGCACCGGTGAGCACAGTACGAAAGCCTGTGTCAACGGAGGCGCGTACAATGGAATCCGGCGTCAAATACATATCAAAGTTGGCGGTAATACCGCTGGTCAGATATTCCAGAATTGCCAGCTTGGAGAGATGATAGATATGCTCCTCGTTCAGCTTAGCTTCCATGGGAAAAACCTGCTTGGTGAGCCAGTCCTGCAATGGAAGATCGTCCGCAAACGAGCGGAGGAAGGTCATCGCGGAATGCGTGTGAGCGTTGGTAAAGCCGGGCATGAGTACGTTGCCGTTCAGGTTGATTTCCCGATCCCAATGGGGCGCGTCCGCCTTTCCAGAGCCGACATGGGTAATCGTATTTCCCTCGACCCAAACCTCACCGGTGGACGGCATATTTAAATCGGTCATAGTAAGGATGCGTGCATTATAAAAGCGAGTGTTCATTGTTTCTCCTCCTGTTTCTTTGAAAAGACTGTGCGCAGGCTTTCGGTATACGGAGCGCGACAGATACCATATTCCGTAACGATACCGGCAATCAGGCTGTGATCCGTGACGTCAAAGGCGGGATTATAACACTTGACCTCCGGCAAAGCCATTGGTTCTTTGTAAAATTTTTCTCGAATTTCGGCAGGATCACGCAGCTCAATGGTAATGTCATCGCCGGTGGCACAGTTCAAATCAATGGTGGAAGTCGGTCCCAAGACATAAAACGGGATACCATAGTGCTTGGCAAGAATCGCAACACCGCTGGTTCCGATTTTGTTGGCGGTATCTCCATTGGCAGCGACGCGGTCACAGCCGACGAAGCAAGCCTGTACCCATCCGTTCTTCATAACAATGCTTGCCATATTGTCACAGATCAGCGTGACATCAATGCCGGCACGGGATAGCTCATAGCTGGTCAGGCGAGCGCCCTGCAACAGCGGGCGCGTTTCGTCAGAAAAGACATGGAAGTTCATGCCGCGCTCCTTGCCGAGAAACAGCGGACCGAGCGCCGTTCCATAGCGCGAAGTGGCAAGTGGCCCGGCGTTACAATGGGTCAGCACGCCGTCTCCGTCATGCAGCAAAGAAAGACCGTATTCGGAAATACGGCGGCACATGGCGATGTCTTCTTCGTGAATTGCCTTGCATTCTGCGGCGAGAGCCGATAGAATATCCGTTTCGGTATTGCGTGCGAGGTTCATCATGCGGTGTAGCGCCCAGCTGAGATTCACTGCGGTTGGGCGGGATGCATTGAGGTAATCCGCCTGCGCTTGCAGCTGTGACAAAAAATCCTCGCGGGAGACTGCATGGATCTGTTGTGCGAGTACATAAAGTGCGTATCCGGCACAGATACCGATAGCCGGTGCGCCGCGGATTTTTAGATCACGGATGGCATCGAACAGCTGCTCCGGCGTATTCAGTGTCAGATAGACGGTGCGGTTGGGGAGCTGGGTTTGATCCAGAATGACAACGGCACGTTCATCTTCGCTCAGACGGACGTTGTCGATGTGGGTGACATGCTGAAGATTATTCATGATGGTGTTCCTCGATTTCAATAGGGATTCCGACAGAGCGCGCTAATAGAGTAATACGGGCAGAGTCTTCGACGTATAAACTGTTTGTATAAGCCTGTGAGAGGGAGTGTCCGGTGGTCACAACGCCGTGATTTGCCAGCAAACAGACCGGTTTGCGAGACAGAATGGGGATGCAGTTTTTTCCGACTTCAGCCGAACCTTGTACGGCATAGTCGGTGACTTCAATGCTGCCGCCGAGAAACAGCTGCATTTCGACAAGCGTGCACGGAATGCTCTGTCGCAGCACAGCAAACGCCGTGGCATACGGGGAATGCGTGTGAACAATGGCACGGCATTCCGGCACAGCGCGGTAAATCTCACTGTGCATACGCCACTCGGAGGAAGGGCGGCGAAAGCCGTCCAAGGTATTGCCGTCCCGATCAATGACAACAAGATCCTCTTCTGTCATTTGGTCATACGGATAGCCGCTTGGGGTTAATACCATGCATTCCTGTTCCGAATTGTAGATGCTCAAGTTGCCGCTGGTAGCCGCCATAAGACCGGATGCAAAGGCATCCTTGGCGGTACGAAGAATCTCCTGCTTGGCAAGCCGGATGGCATCCGTACAGCGGTATTCTTTCATCCGGTTCACTTCCTTTCTCTGCTTAGAATATCATTATTTTATCACATTCCCGAAAAGAAGAAAAGTGCGAGTGAATACATGGAATTGTTGGAAAGACGAATGAAACAACCGGTTTGACGACAGCATAAAAAACGCTCAACCACCAACATAAGTGATTGAGCGTCTTGAGAATAAACGTAATGATATAGACTCCGCAGGGAGTTACCCACCATGCAATCGCTCTCGGTCGATTTTGGTTTCTGCTTTACCGCAAAACGATTGCTGCATCGTTTACTTTCTCTTTAGAGAGTCGAATAATGCGGTGATTTCCTCCGATGGCGCCGGAGTTGCCAAGCTGACAATCATATTGACAACAAGAGCGATGACGAAAGCCGGTAAAAGCTCATAGATGGCAAACACGCCGCCGAAAGAGGCGATACCAAACTTCCAAACAAAGACCATGATGCCGCCGACAATCATGCCGGTAAGCGCACCGTACTTGTTAGAGCGTCTCCAGAACAGCGCCAGCAGGACGACCGGTCCAAAGGTAGCGCCGAAGCCAGCCCACGCAAACGAAACGATTTTGAAAATCGAGCTGCTTGGATCGCGAGCGAGGAACATAGCAATGATAGCGATGACAATCAGCGTGACGCGTGCGACAATCAAACGCTGCTTCATGTTCAACTTGATATGAAGCAAGTCTTGGAAAATATTTTCCGAGACACTGGATGCCGCTGCCAGCAGCTGAGAATCCGCCGTGGACATGGTGGAGGCAAGAATACCAGCCAAAATGAGACCGGTCAGCATGGAAGGCAGGATGCCATAGGTGCTGATAAGAGCCGAAACCTGAATGATAACGGTCTCGGTGTCCGAGCCGGTCAGCGTTTCCAGAATGCCGAGATGTGCCAGCGTGTTGCCCATGAGACCAATCAGGACGGCGATGCCCATAGCAATGACGACCCAGACGGTCGCTATGCGACGGGAAAGCTTGAGCTTATTTTCGTCCTCAATGGCCATAAAACGCAGCAGGATGTGCGGCATACCGAAGTAGCCGAGACCCCAGGCCAGCGTAGAAACAATCGTGAGCAGAGAGGAAGGATTTGCCGAATTAGTATCGACTGAATAAGAATGCGTTAAGCTCAAATAGCCGGGCAGGCTTTTGGCGTTGTCGATCACCGTGCTCATTCCACCCGCCTGATGAATGCCAAATACAATGATGATAAGCAGCGCCAATGACATGATAATGCTCTGAATCAGGTCGGTTGTACTTGCTGCACTGAAACCGCCCATGGCACAATACAGAATGATGATAATAGCGCATACAATCATTGTTATAATGTAGTTATAGCCAAACAAGGAGTGGAACAGCTTGCCGCAGGCAGCAAAGCCGGACGCTGTGTACGGGATGAAAAAGATGATAATGATGATCGCAGAAACGCCGGACAAAATATTCCTTGTGTCGCCAAAGCGATCCGAGAAAAAGGCAGGCACGGTTATCGAACCGGTGGCGTGCGTGTACACACGCAGACGGCGGGCAATGAACAGCCAGTTGAGATATGTACCGATGGCAAGACCAAGCGCAGTCCAACCGACATCACAGATACCGCTCAGATATGCCAGACCCGGCAGACCCATCAGCAGATAGGAACTCATGTCAGAGGCTTCGGCGCTCATTGCGACGACAAACGGACCGAGCTTGCGTCCGCCCAGATAAAAATCATCCGTTGTCTTGTTTGAGCGAGAGCAATAAACTCCTACTAATAACATAAACACAAGATAAAGGATAATTGTGAAGATAATAGCAGCTTGAGACATCAAGAGAACTCCCTTCATAATTTATTAACAAATTCAAAGGATATTCTACTACAATCTTCGTTCGACGAAAATATGAACTAAATACTAGAATGCAGTTTATACTTTGTTTTGAGTCATTATTGAATAATGCAACGATAGAACAAAAAAACACAGGGTAGTGATGCAAAATAACATAAAATCAGTCCCCGTTTTCCTGCGTACAAAATGCACGAAGAAAGATAGGAAGTACGGTACTGGAATACTGATAAAGTGAATAATTGCCGTTGCAGATGCACCAATCATACATAATACCACGCTCACAAACGGCATATGCCTTGACAATTTCGTTGACGGAGAGGTCGCGACGGATTTCCCCGCGACTTTGTCCGTTGATGATCAGCTTGCGCAGCAGGCGGTAGTATACACGATTTTGATCCAGTAAATGGCGTTCTCCGGTTGTAACCAGCTGAGAGGAGAACAGACGGGTGAGCAGATCAATTGGAACGCTGTTTTCCATCATCATAAATAGCTCACGGTTAAGATAGAGCAGTGTGTCCAGACAATTGGCATTGGGATCAATGGATGGCTTTAGCTCCTCATATTTGTTATCAAACAGTTCGGATAACGTAGATAACAATGCGTCCTTGCTGGTGAAATAGTGATAAAACGATCCCTTGGAGGTCTCTGAGCGCTCCACAATATCATCAATGGTGGTATCGTCATATCCTTGTTCATAAAATAACTCCCATGCGGCGTTGACAATACGCCGTTTGGTGTTGCGGGAATCCTTTCGACTCATATCGTTGCTTCATTCTCTGTTCGACTCGGTGGAGAGAATGACTCCTTTCTCAACAAGCTGGAACGCGGTACTGCGTTCTATTGTATTATACGAAAGGTCAGGAAGCCATGCAAGTAGGGAAAATAGCAGGAGGATTTTGTACCGAATTTCCGCAAAGGTTATTCCCAAACCCACAGCAGCGTTGTATAATACACTACGTGAGATACGCCATTTTGACGAATAGGGAAGGAGAATATACACGCATGATACAGGAGATTGCGCCTCATATCTTAGACAATGCCTTTTTAACTCGGTCGCCGAAGGATGATGACATCATAATGGCGCTGGATAACAATATTATATTGGGAAGTCCGGTTACGGGAAAGTTTTATACATACGGAGAAATTAAGGAAAACGCTGCGCTGGCGGCGGTGACATATGTTTATCTGTTCTCTGTGGATGGCGGACAATGCTATCTGATGCTGGATGCGCCGCAGGAATTTATGGATGCTTCCAAGCGAATTGAAGTAGGAATGTTCAATCGGGTATATCCGGAGCTGGTGCTGGCGGGCGCTACCGCGATGCATCTCAACGCATGGTATCGCAGCCATCGTTTCTGTGGCTGCTGCGGTCATCCGACAAAGCCGGACGCGGTGGAACGTGCTATGACATGTCCGGCTTGCGGACATCAGACGTATCCGGAGATTTCTCCGGCGGTAATTGTCGGAATTATCGACGGAGATCGAATTTTGCTGACGCGTTCCGCTCTGCGGAAAAATGCAGTATATGCGCTGGTATCGGGCTATACCGAGGTTGGTGAGACATTGGAGCAGACCGCTGTCCGCGAGGTAAAGGAAGAGGTTGGTCTTGCGATCAAGAATATCCGCCTGTATGGCGATCAGCCGTGGGGCTTCTCCGGCGCGCTGATGGTTGGTTTCTTTGCCGAGCTGGATGGAGAGGATACCGTTCACCTACAGAAGGAAGAGCTGAGGGAAGCCAAGTGGTTTACCCGTGAAGAGATGGCGGTCAATGAAAATCCGTTGGATCTGACGCATTATATGATGGAACAGTTCCGGTTGGGCAAGGTATAAGGAGTACGTTCAGACCATGACAAAGAGATTGTTTGATGAGGATGCATATCAGACCCGCTTTTCGGCGCAGGTGCTCGCCTGTGAGCCGCAGAACAAGGGATATGCGGTTATTTTGGATCAAACCTGCTTCTTTCCGGAGGAGGGAGGACAGACTGCGGACAGGGGTATTTTTCGAGCGGGAGAACAGACAATTGCCGTGACCGATGTCCAGATCGACAAGGATCAGGTTATCCGCCACATGGTGAAAAAGCCGGTGGAAGTGGGAAGCGCCGTACAAGGTGTCATTGAGTGGGAAAAGCGCTTTTCGGACATGCAGCAGCACACGGGAGAGCATATCGTATCCGGGTTGATTCATGCGGCATTTGGTTATAACAATGTCGGTTTTCATCTGAGCGCCAATGAAGTCACGCTGGATTTGGATGGGATGCTGACCGCGGATCAGATTGCCGAGATCGAACGGAAAGCCAACCAGACGGTCTATGATAATATAGAAGTGATTGCGGAATATCCGGATGCGGAGACACTGGCGGGTATGGAATACCGCAGCAAGATTGAGCTCGAAGGATCGGTTCGTATTGTGACGATTCCGGATGTGGATTGCTGCGCCTGCTGCGCACCGCATGTGGCGCATACCGGTGAGATCGGTCTGATTAAAATCACGCATGTGGCAAAATACAAGTCGGGTGTTCGCCTGAATATGCTGTGCGGTGCGCGGGCGTTGGCGGACATGCAAATGAAACAGGAGCAAATTGAAGCAATTGGCGTTGCGTTGTCTGTCAAGCAGCATAAGACGGCGGCAGCCGTTCAGAAATTACAGGACGAGATGGCGAGGATGAAGCTTCAGCTCAATGCCATGGGCAAGCAGCTTGCCGCCGGACGGGCACAGTCGATTCCGGAGGGAACGGCGCAGGTTTGCCTGTTTGAATCGGAGCTGGATCAGGCGGTACAGCGTGAGCTGGTCAATCAGCTCACGGCGCGGTGCACCGGCTTCTGCGGTGTCTTTGTGGGCACGGATACGGCGGGATACCGCTATGTCATCGGTGCGGCGGATGGCGATGCACGGGTGTGCAATCAGGCGCTCAAGGAGTGCTGTGAGGTGCGCGGTGGCGGCTCAAAGGACATGGTGCAAAGCTCTGTCAAGGGAACGGAAGAGGAAATCCGAACGCTGTTCGCCTTGCTTTGAGTAAACGCACATTCCGAAATAATACAACAAAAGCGGTTTACATGAAGGAAAACAGCGATGAATTTTATTGATTTACATGTCCACTCGACTTCCTCAGATGGAACAGTTCCGGCGGGGCAGCTGTTGGATTTGATTTCGGTTGAGCAGTATGACCACGTTGTGCTGGCGTTGACCGACCATGACTGTGTAGCCGGCATTCCGGCGCTGCAAAAAGCGGCGAAGGCATATACGAATGTCACGATTATTCCCGGTGTTGAGGTTTCGACGGAATATCAGGGCTACTCGGTGCACATGCTTGGACTGGGCATTGATCCGACCAATTCGGCGTTGCAGGAAAAGCTAAACACCCTGAGTGAGGGAAGAGACAGGCGGAATTATAAGATTCTGGAGAAGTTCGAGGAAATTGGAATCCATATTCCGGAGTTTGTCATTCAGCCGGAAAAGGGAAAGGCGATTGGTCGTCCACTGATTGCCGCGTGGCTGATTGAACACGGTCTGGCAACGGATATGGGCGACGCATTTACCCGCTATCTTGGCGAGGGCGCACGATGCTATGTTGATCGGGTTCGATATTCTCCGGCGGACAGCGTCAAGCTGATTTTGGAGGCGGGCGGTATTCCGGTGCTGGCGCATCCGATGCAGTATCATAAGTTTTCACGCAAGATGCTGGAACAGCTGATTTCGGATTTGAAAGACATTGGGATGCAGGGGATTGAGACGTATTATACGGAGTTTTCCAAAGCGGAGACGGCATACGTTGAGTCGCTGGCAGAGCGCTTTGGCTTGCTGCGCACCGGTGGTTCGGACTTCCACGGGGAAAATAAACCGACGTATCAGCTTGGCTTCGGCTGGGGCAGGTTGGGTGAAACGTTTGAGAAGATTCAATATGAGGAAATTCTCCGACGCACCGGATTGCGAAAACAATAGAGACGAAGAGAACAGGCACACCAAAAGCGGAGTGCCCGAAAGGTTAGATGGTATATTCGATGGTCTAACTTTTTGGGGCAGCGCAATGAGGTGTGCCTGTTTTCTAGTTTGGAATAATCTCCGTATAGCCGATGATGACGCCCTCCAGACCGGCTTCCGTTTGCTCCAGCTCCTGCACCTCGGCGTATTCCTCTCCGTCGGGTGTGTGATAATTGGGACGTTCGTCGCAGGTGATGCGGCGTCCGTTGTCCAGCGTCAGATAATTCGGGTGGTCGCCGTCGAATACGGCGCTGAGAATTTCCGCATTTCCGATGGGACGAACGCCGGTGCGTTCGTCTGCGATTACAATATATTTCATTTTCAAACTCCTTTTCGCTTGGCTTGGCGAGAGCATTATAGCATAGGAAAAGCGGTGCTGCAAGAAAAGTGAACCACCGACGATGCACACACATATTTGTATGCTGTGGAATACAATGAAAGAAAGGGCTTGCGTCGGAACGGGGAGGACGATGGTATGATGGATCGTGCGATGCTGCTGTGCTGCACGCAAAACGATGCAATGCAGGTGCAGCGGAGGTTGGAGCATGTTGGAATATCGGCACGCATACGAAAGCTACCGCGGGGACATACGGCGCGCTCGTGCTCTTGGGGCGTGGAATTGGCGAGACAGGATCGAGAATATGCCGCGCGCTGTCTGCGGAAAAGTACGGTGCACTGGCAGTGGGTGGGGGAGGGCAGAGCATGATTTATCTGGATAATGCGGCTACGACGATGCCCAAACCGGAGCAGGTGAAGCGAGCCGTACTGCGTGCAATGGACGAGGCGGCGAGTGCAGGACGCAGTGCGCATGCTCCGGCGATGCGGGCGGCGGAGCTTTTGTTTGATGCGCGTCAGGCTGCGGCAGAGCTGTTTGGGATGGAGGATGCCGGCAAAATTGTGTTTACAAGCAGTGCAACGGAAGCGCTTAACCTTGCTATTTTCTCTATGGCAGAGCACTGCCGACGGTTTGTCATTACAGGAATGGAGCATAATGCCGTTGTG
>CAVBHI010000219.1:0-2785 GCA_963595115.1 bacterium | reverse complement strand
CTCATCCTCCTATCTTCCGCACCGGCGCACGCACCGTATACCGAATGCTCAGCCCAAGCAGACCAAACGGCTCCTTCGCCTTGTCATTGCGAACAATCCCCTGGAACAGATACGCCCGCCTTTGTCTTTGCCGCACCGGAACCGGTGATGCCGATATTGACGTTTGAAACACAAACCGTGTAAAATCCAAATCCGAAAAGCAAAACCGTGTCATGGATACGCTCTCTGCTATGCCGCTTTCCCGCTCCGTTTTCCACAGCACCTCCGCCGAAGACCGCGCAAACGGCATCAGCACCGGTATCATAGACAGCACGTTTTTTGTGTCGTTCCAGCTGCCCAATGCGCTCAGTGGTGTACTCCAATGCGCACAAATCGCCGCTCCGTCATCCAGATAAGCGTCCGCTTCCTCCTCTGTGCAGAACCGGCATACCCGTCCATCCTGCGTTCCGAACCACAGCGCATCCTCCTCTGCCAAAAAACACGTTGCCGGAATGTTGTCCCAATAATACCACTCCGGAACGCCATTGCTGCGCTGCCGTCCATCTGCCACATAGCAATGGTCGTTTACTGCCAGATAATATCGTCCCTTCCACACACATCCGGCGGCGTCCTTCCGCCCCACTTCCCGCAACAGCCGCCGATTCACACGCTCCGACATACAGGAAATAACGCGCTGTTCGCTGACGTTCGTGCCAAACACACCCATCACACCCTCTGCGGACAAATACAGCGGCGTCCCTTCCAGTTCTCCAAGCGCATAAGCGCTCAGCGCGCCAACCGCTTCCGCGCCCTGCTTAAGGGAATACGCCGCTCGGTTATTCTCATCCAATGCAAACGAGCGCAGATACTGCTTTGCGTCCTGTCCATCCTCCTTCAGCACAATCTGATTGTCGTACTGTCGCAGGTATCCGACAATCGCCGTAGAATCCACACCGACCTTCGTATAACCTGTGTCCGGAAAATAAGTCGGGTCATACAATCCGGACTGCCAGTCGCAGTTTGGCTCCTGCGGATCTCCCGATACAAACACACGCGTGTCATTGGAACCGCCATACAGCCCGCAGATACGGCAGCGATCAATTTTATCCGCATGCTCTGGCACTGTCTTGGCAAATCGAATGACGACATTCGCCAAGCCCTCGCCGTCAGGCGGCGGCTCGGTGAACGTCACCGTTCCCTTGGCGCGGTTGAACGCATAGACCGTCTGTCCCTCACACGAAATGCTTCCCGCATCGAAATTTGTCGTGTCCAATTGAAACGTTTTCGTCACACCGTCTCCTACAAACGTATTAATACGATAGGGCGTCAGCATATTCACCGCCTCAAAGCTGGTTCCTCCGCCCGATGGCGGCGCACCAATGGTTGTCGTTGGCACGAATGCCTTCTCCCGCACCGGTACGCATTCCGTCCCGTCATACACACGGTAAGCCATGCCGTCCAAAATCCACAGCTTCCCGTTCATGCGGAACGACTGCGATCGCGCCGTATTCATCTTGCTGCACAGCAGCGACAGATTCTCTCCCTTTCTGCTGTACAGATTGCTTCCCGCATGAATCAGCAGCTCGTCATCCATCCGGTGCAATCCGTAGATGGGCGCATCCATCTCCTCCTCGCACACATAACCTGTTCGCTTACACGGAAACCCCGCCTCATCTCCGATCATATTGCATGCATCCGGAGACCGTATCGCATCCACCTTTGTCGGATCAGAGGAAAAATCCACACCGGCGAACCGTTCCATCCGCAGCTCCTGTATCCGCTCTGCATCTGCGTATCGGTAGCTCATTCCTCCATCTCCCGCATCCATGTCTCACAGCACGGCTGGTAATTCCGAATCCGCTGTTCCAAGGCATCCATCATGCGGTTGTATTCCTCATGATCCTCGTCCGCCACAAGCAACGCCGCCAGTCCATACGGAAAGCATTCCCGCACCATCCGTTCCGCATAGGGAATCGCATCATCCAGCGACAATAGCTCCGGCGGACTGATATAATAGTCCGTCCAACCAAACGTGTGGCACAGCGCGTTGTGCTCCCACAGATAGTCTGCCAGCAGCTGATTGATCGCCTCCAACGCAATGTCCTCGTAATAGGTCACATCCTTGCTCTCCTGTCCCAGCAGCGCTACCGCGCGGCGGTACAGCTCTCGTCCTGTCATCTCATTTCCTCCTTCCCGCTTTCGGGAGCCGGACACTCGTTCCGACTCCCTGCTGCGTCTGTCCGCTTGCTCAGCTGCCCTTTGCCACGCTTGACGGATACGAATCTTCCGCAAACGCCACCGCACGCACACTGCTCGTTGTTCCGGTAAACGATGACGAGTACACACGCGCACTGTCCGAATAGCGCGGATCGCTTCCGTCTATCGTGTAATAGATCTCATCCGCGTCGCTTTGCGCAATCACGACCTTGCCGTTGGATGTCGAAATTGTCGGCATCGCCAGCTTCTTGTTCGCATCCACCGCAGCATAGACGCCCGCCGCCTTCGCGCCCAGCACAAACGCATCGTAATAGTGTCTGCCCTCAATCAACGCACCGGACACACCAACCGGATCATTGTGTACCTTCGCGTCTGAAATCTTATATGGCATCAGCACCGCATTTTTATGCGTAATCAGAAACCAGCAGCCGCTCGGCATATAGCTCTTTGGCACACGGACAATATTCAGTCCGGCAATCTCGCCGCACACACCCTTGGCTACTGCCTTCACGCCCAGTCCTTCCAGTCCAGTAAACTCCGGCGACAAACGAATCATCTTATATACCTCACTCGGCACATAGACATAGCG
>CAVBHI010000218.1:0-2657 GCA_963595115.1 bacterium | reverse complement strand
GCACTGGCATTTGGATGTGACCTTCCGAGAAGATGCCAATACAACCATAGACAAATTTGAAACCGGCACAAATATCAAGACATAAGTTGTCGATGAAAAAGAAACGGTTCGTGGTCAGCCTGCGTCCAATTCGATATCTCGAAGAATTATTGCAAGTTTAAAAATAGGCGATAGATAAGCTTTCATGCGTTTGTCAGTGTCGCGTCCTGTCCTCCTGCCGTGCAGAGGTTACGAGGTTTGCCACTGCGTTGAAATACCTTCGCTTTCGAGTTAAGACAACTGCCGTCTCGTCTGCAATCCCAGCAGCTCCTTCGCATTTTCTCCCAAAATCGCCGTTTTTTCCGTTTCCGTCAGCGGAAGAGCGCGAATATGTTCCAAGGTTCTCTTCTGATCACTCCACGGATTATCGGTTGCAAATAGAATGCGATTGGCGCCATGCTTATGTACCATGCGCACAAACGCCTCATCGGATAGCATCCAGCAATCCTCCGGGTCACGCTGCATTCCGTTCGGCGCTTCAATTTTCCCCAGAACAAACGCAGTATCCAGATACACCGACAGACCAACCAGCTTTTCTTCCACCTCATCCCAATGACGCCAGCCTCCCATATGTGCCAAAATCAGTTTATCCGGACGTACTTCCTTCATCACCGTGCAAACATGGTCCGGCGAGCTGTAGTCGCGTCCCGGAATGCCAATGTCATACCCACAGTGCAGGAGCACTGCCAGCCCCAGCTCCGATGCGCGGTCTATGATACGCAGAAACCGAATATCATCCAAATCCAATCCCTGATATGCCGGATGCAGCTTAATGCCTTGAATACCCATCGACTGAATGCGTGCCAATTCCTGCTTATAATTGCTGTATTCCGGATGCATACCACCGAAGGAAAGCAAGCCTGTCGCCTGCGCCTGCGCATTCGTCTCAATGGCAATGTTATTCAGCTTCTCCACCTGACCCGAATTTGTCATAACCGGCAAAAGAACGGAATAATCAATACCAGCCTGCTCCATGGATTCCCGCAGTGCACGGTTGGTTGCCCGCGTATATGGCTTCGAGCAGGACATTCCTTGCAGCTTTGTAATGACCCCATCGGCAATTTTTTCCGGAAAGGTGTGGGTATGAAAATCGACAATCATCGTATTCTATGCCTCCAATGAAATACAAAATAAAAGTGTGACACACTATTTTAGTATATCACACTTTTATTCTTTTGTTTTAAGGTAATATCTTGTAATTCACCGCGCGCAATCCGGTATCATTACTTCGTATTTCCTTGAAGTTATTCCCCCAAAGAGGTTTTCTGTTCGACCATAATCTCCTTATCATAGCAGGCAAAAATTGCGTCCAGCTTGTCCTCTTTCAGTCTTGGTGTAATCAAGCTAATAACCGGAACGAGAATCAGTCCGGCAATCATGGCAAATGCACCGCAGTTGATCGGCGACTGAAGCAGAACCGGAAACATCGGACGAACAACCATATTGGCAACCATGAGAATAGAACCAAACAGGAAGCAAATCCAGCAGGAAATCTTCGTGGTCTTTTTCCAGTACAAGCTGTATAAGAACGGCGCCAGGAACGCGCCCGCCAGAGCACCCCACGAAACACCCATGAGCTGTGCAATAAAGGTTACGTTGCTCTTATACTGAATTAGTGCAATCACTGCCGAAATAGCAACGAAGATAATAATCAGGAAACGAATGCACAATAGCTGCTGCTTGTGATTCATACGCTTTCCAACCGTTTCTACCAAAAAGTCCAGCGTCAGCGTCGAGCTGGACGTAATAACGAGAGAGGACAGCGTGGACATGGATGCCGACAGAACCAAAACAACAACCAGTGCAATCAGCACCGGAGAGAGATTGGAGAGCATCGTCGGAATGATCGAGTCAAAGCCCTCTGCCTCAATGTCAATCTGATCGGAGAACAGACGACCAAAGCCGCCAAGAAAGTAACATCCACCGGCAACGACCAGCGCAAACATCGTGGAAATAATCGTGCCCTTTTTGATAGCCGATTCATTGGTAATCGCGTAAAACTTCTGCACCATTTGCGGCAGTCCCCAAGTGCCCAGCGAAGTCAGAATAACAACGCCAAGCAGGTTAATCGGATCCGGACCAAAAAACGAGCAGAACACGCCCGGTGTCGTGGATACCGTTTCATCGGTAACGCGCGCCAATCCATCCATCGCCGCCATTAAACCGCCCTTACTCATGATAACCGCTGCAATCACGATCACAATGCCAAACAGCATAATAATTCCCTGAATAAAATCATTGATTGCCGTTGCCATATAGCCGCCAACCGTGACATAAATACAGGTCAATACCGCCATCAGGATGATACATACCGAGTAATCAATGTTAAACGCCATGCCGAACAGGCGCGAGAGACCATTGTACAGCGATGCGGTATACGGAATCAGGAAGATAAAGATAATCACCGATGCGCCGATTTTCAGGGAACGGCTTTCAAAGCGCTTACCGAAAAAGGTCGGCATCGTTGCCGAGTCCAGATGCTGTGTCATAATGCGTGTTCGCCGTCCTAAAACCACCCAAGCAATCAAAGAACCGACAATCGCATTGCCAATGCCTGCCCAAGTCGCCGCAATGCCATACTTCCAACCGAACTGTCCGGCGTACCCGACAAAGACAAC
>CAVBHI010000217.1:0-2279 GCA_963595115.1 bacterium | reverse complement strand
GCCGTTTCCTTCAGCGTGCGGGAATTCAGAGTCTTGATATGAGTCATCATAATGGCCTCCTTCCGTTTTGATATTATTTCCGTTTTGTCCGAAGCAACGTACCTGACAGCGCGCCAAATACTGCGCTGAACAAACAAATCAAAGATACAATCGCCGCCGACGCAGGTTGTATCATCTGCCCCTTCCAGCTAAATGCCAACAAAAAGAGACAGCCAAGTAAGAATAAACCCGGACACAGTCCAAACAACAGCTTTCGAGCTGCGGCTTTACGCGCTCCCCACAGCGATGCCAAAATACATCCTGCACTGAGACAGCCGTATACCGCAAATCGTCCGCATTCCACACCAAGCACCTGCCTGGACATCAGGCAGGCACACAGCAGCGTTCCGCCGAACACAACGGACAGCCCAAGAAAAAGCGCCGCCGTTCCTCCGGATCTTGTTTGATTCATCGCCGCCCTCCTCCGTGTGAAAGATTTCCTCCTTCACCTTACGCAGCAGAGCATTCGGGTATTCTCACTTCTTTTCCTCGGTTTCATCCGATGCCTTTGCACCCGCCGCAGGCTTTTTCTTAGTATGATCAATCACCTGGTCATCGTTCGTGACCTGGCTGCGAATTGCCCACTTAAATACCTTCATACGAGTATGGTTGCTGCTCGTCTCAATTGTAATCGTCTCTTCACCAATAGAAATAACGCGGCCGATAATACCGCCGATGGTGCAAATACGATCTCCCGGAGTCAGCGCGTCCCGCATCATCTTATCCTGCTTTTCACGCTTCTTCTGCGGTCGGATCATCAATACATAGAACAGGACGATCAGCAGAATAATCATGCCCCAGGACATATAAGATTGTGCATTCATCGGTATACACCTCCCTCTTGCCTTAAATGAAATAGCATTTCAATTATAAACAATCCACCTCAAAATTACAAGTATTTTGCCGTATTGTTTGAAACTTTTTCATTCTTTTCCCAGACAGAACCCACAATGCAGCATGAAGCAACGTTCGCTTCTCGTGTGGTTTCCCGCCCCGTCCCGCTCCTTTTCTACACCGGATTACACCAAACGGATGCTTCTATTTTCTGCGCCTATGATTTCATTTGGAAATTGGATGCGCATCATGAAAAACATTCGCTTTCCAACCCCGTAAAACAATGGTACAATAGGAATGCGAAAAGCATGACGCAATCGTATCTTATTATAAGGAGGCTGTTTCATTATGAATGTAACCAGTTCCGGCATTGTCGGCGGATATTGGGCTGACCGTTTTGGAAAGTTTGGTTCTCAGAAAAACGACTATGGTAAAGCAACCTGCTCGGTTCCCTTCTCCATCTCGGATGCACCGGAGGAAACCGTGTCCTTTGCCGCTGTACTTGACGATATGGACTCCATCCCTGTCTGCGGTTTCTGTTGGATTCATTGGACACTTTGCAATCTGACGACAACACAAGTCGCAGAAAACGCCAGTATAAATGCCCCAGCCTTTACGCAGGGCTGTACGAGCTTTCACAGTGTCGCCGGAGAAGAATCCATCGAAGCGGCTTCTAACTACGGCGGTATGGCTCCTCCGGACAAGGAGCATGAATACACACTCACCGTATATGCACTGGACTGCAAGCTGGATTTGAAGTCCGGCTTCTATCTCAATGAACTCAAGCACGCTATGCGCGGTCATGTGTTGACACATGCGTCGATTCGCGCCAAGTATCGGGCATAAATTCAACCTATTGAATAAATAAGGAGGTCTCTTCTCATGAGTGTTACTTATGGATTTATCGGCTGCGGCAATATGGGACAGGCTATCATTGGCGGTATCCTCTCTTCCGGTCTTGCTCAGCCATCTGATATTGTCGCCTGTGATCCGGCGCAGTCTCATCTTGATGCCATGTGGGAGCAATATGGCATCCGTACTTCGACCGATAACAACCAGGCGGCAGCGGCTGACGTATTGATTCTCTCCGTGAAGCCGTATTTGTATGAGGTTGTAATTCCGGCTATCCGCGATGCCGTAGCAGAGCATACCATTGTTGTTATGATTGCTGCCGGTCAAACGCTCTCCGTCAATCAGGAGCGCTTTGGCAAACCGGTCAAGCTGGTTCGCGTTATGCCAAACACCCCCGCTCTTGTTGGCGAAGCAATGAGTGCCGTAACCTTCACCTCTCTGCTCACCGAAGCCGATCAGACTATTGTCCTGAACATGCTGCGCAGCTTTGGCAAGGCAGAGGTTGTTACCGAGGATAAAATGGATGTTGTCACCGCTATCAGCGGCTCTTCTCC
>CAVBHI010000216.1:0-4143 GCA_963595115.1 bacterium | reverse complement strand
GCAGGCGACACACCGGCGAATAATGCGCTGAGCATTCGTCACACGACGAGAAACTTCCCGAACCGCGAAGGCTCTAAGCCGGGCAACGGACAAATGTCGTCGGTAGCGCTGATGGATGCACGCTCAATTGCGGCTTCGGCAAAGAACGGCGGTATTCTGACCTCGGCAACCGATGTCATGGATGACTATGTTGTTCCGGAGTACGAGTTTGACAACTCTTCCTACGAGACTCGTGTCTATCAGGGATATAATGCACCGATAGAGGGCGCAGAGCTGGTATATGGTCCGAACATCAAGGATTGGCCGGAGATGAGCCCGTTGACGGATAACATCCTGCTCAAGGTTTGCTCCAAGATTATGGACGATGTCACGACGACAGACGAGCTGATTCCGTCGGGCGAGACCTCGTCGTTCCGTTCCAATCCGCTGGGTCTGGCAGAGTTTACGCTCTCCCGCCGCGATCCGGAATACGTCGGTCGCTCTAAGGTTGTAGACAAGCTGGAGAAGGCGCGTGTTGCCGGAAATGATCCGGTCGCGCTGGCACCGGAGCTGACCGGAATTTATGAGAAGATTCGCGCTCTGGATGCGTCTTTTGTTCCGGAAGAGACGGAAATTGGCAGCATGATCTATTGCGTCAAGCCGGGCGATGGCTCGGCGCGTGAGCAGGCGGCGAGCTGTCAGCGCGTGATTGGCGGCTTGGCAAATATCTGCCGCGAGTACGCGACCAAGCGTTACCGCTCGAACGTTATGAACTGGGGCATGCTTCCGTTCCAGATGAAGGAAGAGCCGAGCTTTGAGGTCGGCGACTATATCTATATCCCGAATGTAAAGGCATGCATGGACGGCGATATGCAGAATATTAAGGCGTACATTCTGGGCGATACGGTGCGTGAGATTTCGCTGTATATTGCAGATATGACGGCGGATGAGAAAAAGATTGTCAAAGCGGGCTGCCTGATTAACTATAATCGCAACCGTCAGAGATAAAAATTTTGTGTGATGGGAGACCGCTGCTTCGGCAGCGGTTTCTTCGCGAAAGAAATCTTTGTGATGATGTTGGAAAAGGTATTGACAGCGCCGAAGATTCGCAGTAGATTACATAGTGTCGTTTTCCGGTGAATGCCTGAGTCATCGGGAAGTATAAAGCAACAACAAAAACGAATGAGCAGAAAAGGATTTTGTAAACATGGCGCAAAAAAAGAGTTATGCAAGGGATCTGACGCAAGGACCGATTTTGAAGCAGATGATTGTTTTTGTATTCCCCATCATGCTGTCGGGAGTACTCCAGATCCTTTTTAATACAGCCGATACGATTGTTGTCGGGCGATTTGCGGGAAATGAGGCGTTGGCGGCAGTTGGCTCTAACACCTCGCTGATCACCCTGATGACCAATTTGTTTATTGGTCTATCCATCGGTGCGAATATTATCTGTGCACGCTATATTGGTGCAAAAGAGCACGATAAGGTTCATGATACGGTGCACACGGCGATTCTTGTCAGCATCCTGAGCGGTCTGTTCCTTGCTGTTGTCGGCATTATCGGTGCGCGACAGTTTTTGATCTGGATGTCAGTACCGGATGACGTGATTGATCTTTCTGTAGTTTATCTGCGTATCTACTTCCTTGGCATGCCGGCGATGATGGTATACAATTTTGGTGCGGCGCTGCTGCGCTCCATCGGCGATACCACACGTACCCTGTATTATCTGGTTCTCGCCGGTGTTGTCAATGTCATTTTGAATCTGATTTTGGTGATTCCATTTCAAATGAGCGTTGCGGGCGTTGCGATTGCAACGGCAGTTTCGCAGTGCATTTCCGGTGTGCTGGTTGTCCGCTGCCTGATGCACGAGGAGAGCGCGCTTCACTTGAACCTGCGGGAGATGCGTGTGTATCCGAAGCGGTTGAAGGAAATTTTGATGATTGGACTGCCCGCCAGTGTACAGGGCTGTGTGTTCTCGTTTGCAAACATTGCCATTCAGGCATCAATCAATACCTTTGGCAGTGTGCTGTTGGCAGGCAATTCTGCCGCAGCAAGCGTAGAAGGCTTTATTTATCTGCCGATTAATGCATTTTATCAGGCTGTCATGCCGTTTATTAGTCAGAACTTGGGCGCAAAGCAGTATCAACGCCTCAATCGTGTGTTCTGGTCGGCGGCGCTGTCGGTGCTGGTGGTCGGTGAGGTTCTGGGTCTGGGAAGCATCCTGCTGTCCAAGCCGCTGCTGAGTATTTTTACGACCGACCCTGCTGTTATTGCTGCCGGACAGATTCGATTTAATTCGTATTTTGCGATTTATGGCTTGTACGGTTTGATGGAGGTTTTGGTCGGTTCGATTCGTGGTCTGGGATATTCGACGCTGCCGACGATTATTTATGTCGGCGGTATCTGCGGCGTCCGTTTGGCTTGGCTGGCAACCATATTCCAGATGGAGCAGTTTCATACGATTCAGACGGTATTCTATGCCTTTCCGGTTTCGTGGTTTGTCACCATTCCGATTCTGATTGGCTGTTATATCTATGCATATCGAAATACAAAGAAACGAGCAGGAATGATGTGACGGATTTTCGATTGAAATAAAGCAAGATGCGTTATCGCACAGAGTATGTGTTCTGTGGCGGGAACGCATCTTTTTTGCGGGTGTTTTTTCGGCGGCGGCGGAAAAAACCACAGAGCGGCGCAAGCGAGAACACAGGAGATGACGGAGGAGAGCTTCCGCCGTTCCCGCGCTCTGCGCTAAGATTGTGAAAAGACTGAAAAATATCAGAGGAATATATAGAAATTTGCGAAGGAAGAGTGTAAAATAAGAAATTACGAACAGCAGGAAAAGAGGTAACAGAATGACATTGGCAGAAGCGATTACACAGGTTCACAACGGCAACCAGGAGGGACTGCGCGTCCTGCTTTCTGTTACTGCCCCAAATCTGTGGGTTGCTGTGTCGATGCTGTGCAGCGCTACGGTTGGCGCACGTATGACCGAGGTTTATCGTGCGGCGGCGCAGACCACCGAGTCCTTGCGCGCGCCGAGCGATCTCCGCCTGTGGCTGTGCCGGACGGCGTATCCGCTGCTGCTGGAGCAGCCGGATCTTCCGCTACGTCAGATGGGCTTTTCTGAAGCGGAGAGCTATCGCCGCCTGGTATCCGGACTGCCGAGAGAGGAGCGCAGCGTGGTTCTGCTGCTTTGCAACGAGGGATTCAGTGCGGCGCAGGCGGCGGAGGTACTAGGTATCCGTGAGATTGAGGTAAAGCGGGCGATGCGCCGCGCACGCACCATGCTGTCACAGAAGGTAGGGCAGGAGCGTGCGTTTGCAGGAGCGATGGTGAATACGGCGTGGATGCTGCATCAAATGACGGCGCTGCGGGAAGCGCAGGCGCAGGAATCGCTGCTGTTTGAACAGGTATTTGAATGCGTGCTGACGGACACGGTGTTTCCGGAATCAATGCCAGAACCGGTGCACCACACAGGATTCTTTCAGAAGCTGTTCCGCTCCAGACGATAGAGGGACTTGGGGATACAAGAGGTATCCCCTTTTTTGCAGGAGGTATGTTTATTATGGCAAAAACAAAGGAAATTCAAAAGGAAATGATGCTGGCGCTCAAGCAAAAGCAGACGGAACGCAAGGAAGCCCTGTCGTTGCTGCTTTCTGCGCTGAAGGCCAAAGCGAAGGACAAGCGCGAGGACTTGACCGAAGCGGAAGAGGATGCCATTATCAAAAAGGAAATCAAGCAGACCCGTGAGACAATGGACGCAGCACCGGCGGATCGCGCCGACATTCGTGCACAATGTCAATTTCGTCTGTCAGTCTATCAGGAATTTGCACCGGAGGAAATGGGTGAGGAGCAGATTCGCACACTGGTGCAGCAGGTGCTGGAGCAGCTGGGCTTGACGATGCCGACAATGCGCGATAAAGGCTCGGTGATGAAAAACCTGATGCCGCTGGTCAAGGGAAAAGCGGACGGAAAGCTGGTCAATCAGATTGTTGGGGAGATGCTTGGCGCATGAGGCGGCTGATTGTAATGGGGGAGCATATTGTTCCTGCGGCAAAGCTGCTGTTTGCCGATTCGGATCGATACACACCACAGCAGATGGCGCAGTGGTCGGAGCTGGAAATCACGGTGCAGGAGGACGGCAGCTATGCGGTATGGGTC
>CAVBHI010000215.1:0-4941 GCA_963595115.1 bacterium | reverse complement strand
GGTGTACCGACAGTAAACAGAGCGGCACACTCCATCTCACTGGCAAGAGCGCCACACTGCATCCATGCGTTCCAATTATTCTTTAGCGCAGGCGCGACAGGCATACTGTTTGGGTCATGCTGACCGTAAAAGGAATCCTTGCTCTGTACAACGCCGATATGATGGCGGTAGTGCAGGCGGTCGGCAGCCTGCTTCAGTGCGTGGAGAATAGAAAAATCGGCAACAGCAGGAAACTCAATGGGAGCATATTCACGGCTGGTGCCTTCCGCGCGAATCGCGCCGCTGGCGAGAACAAGATCACCACCGAGCACATGAACATCCATGCCTCCGGATGAGCCGACGCGGATAAAGGTATGCGCACCGCAGTGCACGAGTTCCTCCAATGCAATCGCAGCGGATGGACCGCCGATGCCCGTTGAACAGACGGAAAGAGGAGTTCTATCCAGCATCCCCGTAAATATCGTATACTCTCGGTTAGAGGAAACTAGCTGCGCATCATCGAAATAGGAGGCGATTTTAGCACTTCGGCTGGGGTCTCCCGTCAGAATCACATAGCTTCCGACGTCTTTGGAACGAATTTGAAGATGATATTCTCGTTGGGGATCATAGACCATTGGCATGATACAATTCCTCCTTACTGTTTGTTATCTTTAGTGTAACAAAGGGTGGGAGTATTGTAAAGAGAAAAGACGCGGTTCAAATCTGTTTAATTGTAGGTGCTATAATACCCTAACATTTATTATAGAAACCACAAAGTGCTCGTACCCTCGCTGGTGCGGGCGGTTGTTCTCTATTGCTTATAATACCAAGCATACCATTCTGCAAACTTCCGCAGACCTTCACGTATGCCGATTCTTGGTGTGAAGCTATAATCGCGTTCCAAGGCTGTGGAATCCGCATAGGTCACAGGGATATCTCCGGCTTGCATACCGACAAGCTGTCTGTGTCCCTTGAAGTCGTAATTGGAGGGAAGTACTCTGGCACGAACGAGTTCCTCTTGTAAGATCTTGATATAATCCAGTAGATTTTCCGGTTGACCGCCGCCGATGTTGTACACGGCATAGGGTGGGAGCGGCAGACCGTCCGCGCCATTCTTCTTCTCCGGTGCGCCCTGCATTACGCGGTACACGCCTTCCACAATATCATCAATGTAGGTGAAATCGCGCCGCATATCACCGTGATTGAAGATTTTTATTGTGCCGTCCTTGGCAAGCGTGTTCGTTGCGTTGAAGTAGAACATATCCGGACGGCCGGCAGGACCGTAGACGGTGAAGAAACGCAAGCCCGTGCTTGGAATATTATAGAGCTTGGAGTAAGCATGCGCCAGCAGTTCGTTGGACTTCTTTGTTGCCGCATATAGGCTGACGGGATTATCCACCTTGTCCTCTGTGGAGAATGGCACTTTCTTGTTTCCGCCATAGACCGAACTGGAGCTTGCATATACCAAGTGCTCCACACCCTTTGCGCCATCGTCGTAGGAGTGGCGGCAGGCTTCCAGAATGTTATAAAATCCGATGATATTGGATTCTATATACACATACGGATGGTCAATGGAATAGCGAACGCCTGCCTGCGCCGCAAGATTTACCACAATGTCAAAATGATACTTGGCGAAGAGTTGCGCAACGAGGTTTTTATCCCCGATAGAGCCTTTGACAAATATATGCTTGACTGGGCTGTTTTCTGCCGCTTTTTCAATCAGGGAAAGCCGGTACTCTTTCAGTGTAGGGTCATAGTAGTCGTTCAGATTGTCCAAACTAACCACTGTGCCGCTGTGTATTTCCTTCAATAAACGCAGCACAAGGTTTGCTCCGATAAATCCCGGAGAGCCTGTGACGAGTACGGTTTTACTATTCAGATCAATTGTTTGCATTTAATCCCTCCTGAAAAGATCTCTTGTGTAGACCTTTTCTTTCACGTCATCAAGAGCTGTATCATAGCGGTTGGCGATGATACAGCGACACATTTTCTTGAACTTTTTAAGGTCGTTGACCACGACAGAGCCGAAGAAGGTCGTGCCATCCTCCAGTTTCGGCTCATAAACAACGACGGTCGCGCCCTTGGCTTTAATACGTTTCATCACGCCCTGAATGGAGGACTGACGAAAATTATCGCTATTACTCTTCATGGTCAGATGGTATACGCCCACAATCGTTTCTTTCTGCTTTTCCTCCTGGGCAGCAGAGAAGTCGGCAGACGGCATATATGTTCCGGCAATCTCCATGATGCGGTCTGCGATGAAGTCTTTGCGAGTACGGTTTGCCTGTACAATCGCTTCAATCAGATTTTCCGGAACATCGGCGTAGTTGGCGAGAAGCTGCTTGGTATCCTTTGGCAGACAATAGCCGCCGTAGCCAAAGGACGGATTGTTATAGTAGTCACCAACACGAGGATCAAGACACACCCCCTTGATGATCGGTGCGGTTTTTAATCCCTTTACCTCTGCGTAGGTGTCCAACTCATTGAAATAGGACACGCGGAGTGCGAGATAAGTGTTTACAAACAACTTCGTGGCCTCTGCCTCTGTGGTTGCCATAAAAAGAACAGGGATTGAGGTTTTAATTGCACCCTGTTGTAAAAGCGCCGCAAACTGCTCCGCTGCGGGCTTGTTTTCTTCATCGCCGCCTACGATAATACGGCTTGGGTACAGATTGTCGTAAAGCGCCTTGGATTCTCGAAGAAACTCTGGGCTAAAAATAATGTTGTCCATATCCAGCTTCTCCCGCACCTGTGCGGTGTAGCCAACCGGAATGGTAGACTTAATGACAATGGTAGGCTTGACGGCTCGGTTGGTGGTTGCGGTTTTAATGAAACGCAACACTGTTTCCACGGCACTGCAATCAAAGAAATTTGTCTTCGGATCATAGTTAGTGGGTGCAGCAACGATAATGTAATCCGCTGTGGAATACGCTGATGCCGCTTCTACTGTGGCAGAGAGAGAGAGCTTACGCTCTTCATGCTCAGACAGATAGCGTTCGATGTACTCGTCCTGAATCGGGTTGATCCAGTTATTCAGCTTCGCGACCTTTTCCGGCACAATATCTACGGCGGTGACATCGTTGTGCTGGGAGAGCAACACGGCAAGAGACAAGCCGACATAACCCATTCCGGCAACGGCAATCTTCTTGCGTTCCACTGCGCCGGTTTTTGCTTCTTCGTCAACAATGACATCAGAGGTCTCGAAATCAAGAATGGTGGACAAAGACAGCAACTGATCAACAGAGGGAGAATAGTTGCCGGATTCCAGACGGGAAAGAAGCGAACGGTTAATTCCTGTGGCTTTGGCCAGTTCTGCTTGGGAAAGCTTTAATGTTTTCCTTCGACTTGCTACTGTTGCCGAGAGCAGGGATAAGGATAACTGTTTCATGAATAAACCTCCTGAATGTTGCTGATAGCATCGTATGCGCAAGATCATTATAGCAGAACGGCACGAGATAAATCAAGAAAATGCTGATAAAAGTCTTTAAAGTTGACTAAAAAACTGGATTAGATACATGATATGTCTGCTAAAGATAACAACGCAAAACAGATGCGTGTTGCTGATAGCATCACGAAAAAACTGCGTGGAGTCAATGATTTCTGGACTTGTCGTTTTTGGGGAAATCATAGAATGCAATACAACAACAAAAATTCACCCTTTTTTCGACGGCGCATACACTGCCTACAGAGCAGAAGCTGCTCAATGGAATGGAGGGGAAGTATTATGGCAGAACAAACAGTTCCGTCTACGGTTCCGGCGGCGGGAGGCGGGTTTGATGAGATTCCGAAGAATCTGCTGTCACTCGCAATGGCATACGTCCCACGGCAAAAATGGCAGAACATCTATGATGTTAAGGTCGCACTTGTCCGCGGCACGATCTTCGCCGATCTCGACAAGCCATTCATCGGAGAGGAGGCGGTTCGACGTGACGGAACGTGAGCACGCAGCATGCATGGTACAGCAGCATCAGGTGGCGTTGGTAGATGCCTCCTTGTTTCTTGATACCCATCCCAATGACGCCGCTGCATTGAATTATTTTCAGCGGATGCAGCAGCTATACCAGCAGGCGAAAGAGGAATTTGAAACGCATTTCGGTCCTCTCACCCATGCGTATGATTTTGGGGAAAGTTGGAACTGGATTGACAGCCCATGGCCATGGGAAGGAGGAAATTGAACTATGTGGGATTATAAGAAGATTCTCGAATACCCTGTAAAAATCAAAAACCCAGACCCAACAGCGGCGAAGCTGATTATGAGTCAGCTGGGCGGTCCGGACGGAGAATTGGGCGCATCCATGCGCTATCTCAATCAGCGTTTTGCGCAGCCATATGACATTGGCAAGGCATCCTTGACCGATATTGGCACGGAAGAGTTGGCGCATCAGGAAATCATCGCGTCGATGATTCATCAGCTGACACGGTGTCTGTCATACGATGAGATTCGCAAATCTGGCTTTGATGTCTATTTTGTGGATCATACCACTGGCATTTATCCGCAATCTGCTGGTGGAACACCGTTTTCCGCTGCCACTCTGCAAAGTACCGGAGATCCGATCACGGATCTGTTTGAGGATATGGCGGCAGAACAAAAAGCTCGACTGAGTTATGATAATCTGTTGCGGTTGATTGACGATCCGGATGTTCGCGATCCGTTGAAATTCTTGCGTGAGCGAGAAATCGTGCACTTCCAGCGCTTTGGAGAGACATTGGAAAATGTGCTGGAGCAGCTGGATGCCAAGAACTTTTATGCATATAATCCGGCGTTTGACGCGCCGAATCCGTGTTGTCGAAAGAAAAAATAAACAAATCAATTCCGGGGCTATTGCAATTTGCTTTGCAACAGCTCCGGAAGCTTTGGGAACTACAGAAAGAAATCGAGCGGTTTGTCAAATGTCTGTGAGAATTGTCCACGACAAACGCATGAGTAAATAAAATGTGAACAAGGGAGTGTTTTGTGGTAGA
>CAVBHI010000214.1:0-2812 GCA_963595115.1 bacterium | reverse complement strand
TCCGACAATATAGCGAATGACATCGCGGAAGCGGTACAAATCGTTCTTTTTTTCGACATGGAAGCCATCGGTGTAGCCGACGGGGACGACGGCGATTTTGGTCGGTCGTTTGGTGATGTAACCGGCGCCATAGCCGACCGAGTGCCTAGCAGGAACTTCACGAATCTCAATGACGCGGCTTTCCAGATACCCCAGACGATGCAGACCGGAGGGCTGCTTGGTGTGAATGCGTCCGGTGAACGCCGAGCCGATGCGCACAGCGTCCAGCGTCAAATCATCATAGTTAAACAAGCCGGAGGAATTGGCGGCGTGACGCAGACCCGGCTCAATGCCCTCCGCCTCCAGTCGCTTTGTGATTTCCAGCAACTGCTCACACTGAAGGTGCGTTGCTTCTCCGTCGGCAAATGACGAGTGAAAGTGCGTATAGATGCCGGTCACGGTGACATTGGGCAGACGGGTGTACGCCGTCCGGATGTAGTCGTACTGGGATGGCAAAAAGCCGTAGCGTCCCATGCCAGTGTCCAGCTTGACATGTGCCTTGACGACCGCGCCGCAGCGTTGAGCGGCAGCGGACAGAGCGGCGGCAGCCTCCGGCGAGCCGATGGTAGCCGTCGCACCCGCGCGAATGACCATCTCTGCTTCATCCTGCATGGCGGTGGAGCGCATGACGAGGATGAGCTGTGAGGTAAAGCCGTGTTCGCGCAGGGTAAGCGCGTCCTCCGGCTCGGTGACAGCGAACATGGTGATGCCGCCGTCGGCAAGCATGTGCGCCATTGGAAGCATACCGAAGCCATAGCCGTCGGCTTTGAGAACGGCGATAACCGGAACGCCGGCGCGGTCGCAGATAGTCTGGACGTTGTGCGCCAGCTTTTCCGTCTCAATTACAAACTTTTTCATTTTGTCTCCTCGGACGCCGCTTTTTTTGCCGCCTGCTCGGCGCGGTGGTCGCCGGTCAGGTTCTTCGGCTTGGAGGTGTCCAAATCCTTGTTTTTCTTCAGGAAACGCTTGCGGCGCAGGTTGCGGTACAGCGATTCGCCGTGGTTGACGCCGAAGTTAATCAGCGGCTTGAACACGAGATCGTATTCGCCGACGAACTGCACCAGATCACCGTTAAAGTCCTTCTTAAAGCGATACAGACCATACAGCGGGTTGTCTGGCGTCAGGTCGCCGGATACGCCGCGAAAGTCGTAGATACGGCACTTTCTTTCCAGCGACCACTGAATCATCAGCCACTGAAGAAGATAGTTCGGCATCAGCTTGCGAACATCGAAGTCCTTGGTGCCGTTGGCGGATGCGCCGTATAGATACCAAACCTTGTCGCCATACCAGACCGCGAGAGTTCCGGCAATCGGCTTGTCCTCGTAGAACGCCATGTACAGACGGGCATTCTCACCCAGGCAGTCCATGAGCTTGTCAAAATACGCCTGCGGGCGGGTGACAAAGCCGTCACGCAGACCGGTTTCCAGCATGATGCTCGCGAACACCGGCATCATTTCGTGACCGACCAGCTTGACCTTAACACCCTTCTTGATCGCCTTGCGCACCTTGGTGCGGGTATCGGTCTTAAAGTGCATGATGGCAGCTTCGCCCTGTGTGTCATCCACGGTGATGTCAAACGGCTCGCCCGATGGCGGCGCGACGACATCCTTTTCGTTGTGCATGTCCTCGACATTCAGACGGAACACGAAGTTCGGCTGGATGCCCTCGAAGTTTTTGCTGTCGCCCGAAGCGTTGCGGAAGCCC
Source organism: bacterium (assembly GCA_963595115.1). Taxonomy (GTDB): domain Bacteria; phylum Bacillota; class Clostridia; order Oscillospirales; family Butyricicoccaceae; genus Butyricicoccus_A. Next base: position 1,069 of record CAVBHI010000214.1, on the reverse strand, counting down.
AGTCGTTCCAAATTGGCGATAAACTCCTTATCCTCAATGCTGACGTCCGGATCAAGCTTGAGCACGTAGGAGTTGTGCTTTTTTGCCAGGACGCGTGCGCCGGAAATCAGCTCATCCAGCGTCTTTTGGTCATGCGGATCACATACCGGACCGCGACAGCCGTACATCAGCGTCCACGGCATATGCGGCAGATTGCGGATCAGGACGGCGAGAGAGCCGCAGATAGCGCCGCTGTCGTCGCGGACAATGACTGCCTCCCATTTCCAAGCGTCCTTCAGCTTGCCCCACTTGTGGGACTGCATAAAATGACCATACGGATGACCTTCGTTAAATGCTTCGTACTCCGCTAGGGTCTTATCGGTAACAAATTCAAACACAGTTCTGATTCCTCCTGTGGATCATGTAAATCGGATGTAATTACAGTTCAGTATACCACTAATATAACATGGGGCTCAATTGCAATTTTGGCTAAAAAGAGGAAATAAAAGTAGGCAGGTGTCACAACAACGACGAAAGCGCGCTTTGCCGCCGGTTTTCTCCATCTCATCGGTTGGATTGCTTGAGCCTTAAATTGCGCTGGAGCGGCTTGGGACCGCGCCATGTAAAGGCGCGTTCCGGATAACGAGCGAGAAACTGCTTACGGGTCAATCCGTCAAGGTCGGCTTCCTCCAGCGCCGTAAGCCGTCCCTCGCGAAAGGCGGGGTTCGGGGTTTCGGGAACGCCGCGATTGAGCGGACAGACGAGAGAACAGGTGTCGCAGCCCCAGATGAGCGGATGCTCCGCCAGATCCTGCTCCTGCTCCGGCGTCAGCTCCTGCTTGCTCTGTGTCAGGTCGGACAGACAGCGGGCACAGGCAACGTGACCGCCTGCGTGCAGCGCGCCGGAGGGACAGGAGCGCCGACAAGCGCCGCAGTCGGGACAGCGTTGCTTTTCGGACGGAGTGGGCGCACAGGCAAGATCGGTCAAAATCGTGCCGATAAACACAAAGCTGCCGTAGGTGCGGTCAAAGATCAGACCGTTGCTGCCGAGAATTCCCGCACCGGAGAGCCATGCTGCCTGTACCTCCGGC
>CAVBHI010000213.1:0-4043 GCA_963595115.1 bacterium | reverse complement strand
TTTCTATACCTTTGGTCTCACATCTATTGTAACGCTACAATCCACGCATCACATACATCTTGGACAAAGGAGAAACTGTCCATCGGCTCATATCTCCTTTGTCTAAATTACGAATTATAGCAATCTCTCATTGCGTTCGGCAAATCGACAACATTCAATCTGTCAATGTACCATAACCTGCCGCACGAATCTTCTCCGCCGCAAGAAGAATGCCCAGCTTTCCGGAGGAATAGGTCAGACCTCCCTGCATATAACACAAATACGGTTCACGCATCGGCGCATCCGCAGACAGTTCAATGGATGCCCCCTGTACAAACGCACCGGCTGCCATAATAACCTCATCGTCATATCCCGGCATTGCCCATGGCACAGGTGTGACATAGGAGTCTACCGGCGCGCCGGCTTGAATTCCCTCGCAGAAGCGACAGAGTGGTTCCCGTGCGCCAAACGCAATCGTCTGAATAATATCATGTCGTGCTTCTTCTGGTATCGGATCGACTTCAAAGCCCATCATCTGCATGACCTTTGCGCCGAAGATCGCCGTCTTCAATGCCTGTGCCGTCGTATGCGGTGCCATAAATAATCCCTGATACAGCAATCGGCTGTGCCCCATCGTACAACCGCATTCGCCGCCGATTCCCGGTGCGGTCAAACGAAACGATGCATTTTCCACCAAATCCTTACGCCCGGCGATGTATCCGCCCGTCGGCGCCAGCCCGCCGCCCGGATTTTTAATCAATGAGCCGGCAATCAGATCCGCTCCAACCTGTGTCGGCTCGATCTCTTCCACAAATTCACCGTAGCAGTTATCTACCATGATAGCCGCTGTCGTATTGACACGACGCACCGTCTCGCAAATCTCTTGAATTTGCGCTACAGACAGCGTCTTTCGTACACCATAGCCCTTACTGCGCTGAAGAAAGACCAGCTTAATTTGCTCATCCGCCGCCGCTTTTTCAATCTCCGGCAGGTCCGGCAAACCATCCTTCATATCCACCTGTCGATACCCGATGCCATACTGCTTCATACTGCCCGCCATGTCGCCGGTAATCGTATTTTGCAGCGTATCATACGCCGATCCGGTCACGCTCAAAACAACGTCGCCGGTCTTGACCGCCGCAAACATCGCACAGCACAACGCATGTGTACCATTCACAAAGCCGATGCGCACCAACGCTGCCTCCGCTCCAAAAATATCCGCATAAATCTGATCCAGTGTATCGCGTCCCTGATCATCATATCCGTATCCATTGGTTCCGGCAAACATGGTTGCGGAAACACGATTCTTCGCAAACGCTGCCAACACCTTTTCTGTATTTCGATCACAAATTTCATCAATCTGTGCAAAATACGGCTGAACTTTCCGCTCTGCGCGGCGTCCCAATTCCCGAATTTCGGGAGAAATCGTCATATAACTCATAATACCACTCCAACCATTTCCTATTGCGTGGGAAAGGACGGATCGATGACCCGTCCTTTTGCTTTACTCATTCCCCATAGTGTCTTCTGTCTCTGTATTACTCTCTATCTCAGAGCTGCTTTCCGTCTCTGTATTGTCGCTCTCTGTCTCGGTGTTGCTCTCCGTCTGTGCATCGTTTTCTGCTTCTATCTTTTTCTCGGCTTCTGTCACCAAATTGGTACCATCCGGCAACGCAAACAGACTCTCCTCCGGTATTGTCATATCCAGCGCAGAGACACTAACACTGCGCACCAGCTCATCTCCACGCGTATATTCCGCTTGCAGCAAAAGACCCGTTACCGTTGATACGCTATAGGTAATCGTATAGCCGGAATCCTCGTCCTTCAACACCGCATACACACACGGAACACCGTCGATCGTCCGCAACCCGGCATCGGTAATCGTTGTCAGATCCGCGTCCAAAATCGTCTCGTAGGTTGGAATCATGGACGCCTGATCCGCAGAAAGCGAGCCGCTTGAACCCTTATGATACTTCTTCTTTCCAACACGCCATGCGTAATACATATCACCGTCAATCATTTCATAGCGTTCTGCTTCCTGTGTCGTATTTAAATATTCCGTCAAGGAAACGCCGCTGCGCACATATCGATTCACCTGACAGGTACTCCAGTCTTGATCCCAGAACACCGTATTATCAATTGCCATAGAATACGCATCCGGACGCTTCAGGCTGGCAATGACCTGTTGAACATTACTGACAGAAATATCCGCATCCGTCAACGTAAACTGTTGTTCCTCCTGTGTGGTTTCTGTCTTTGACTCCACACTGCCCGGCAGTGTGATGGAGCTTCGGTTTCCGCCAAATAGACCAACGGATGCGCCCACCGTGATAAGCAGTACAATCATTCCCATAATCCACGCCGCCGTGCGCGGGCGTAAACGTGGTTTCCTCTTGCGGGACAGGTTATTTTCTTGTTCGCGCGGTTCTTTCACGTTGAATACTCCTTATGGTCGAAATTCATCCGGCATCCGCTCCGTCAAACCAAACCAGCAGCGAATTGCCTGTACAATACGGCGTGATGTCTGTCCATCTCCATAAGGATTGACTGCATGTGCCATCTTCTCATACTCTGCTGAATCATCCAACAACGTACATGCCATAGAAAAAATTTTCTCTTCCTCTACACCCGCCATGCGCACCGTACCGGCTTCCACTGCTTCCGGACGCTCTGTTTCACGCCGCAACACCAAAACCGGCTTGCCTAAACTCGGTGCTTCCTCCTGCAATCCGCCGGAATCAGTCAGAATCAGCTTGCTGCGCTGCATAAGATTGTGCATCTCATCTACCGTCAGCGGATCAATCAGATGAATGCGGTCGTGTCCGCCGAGATACTTCGCCGCAGTCTCACGGACATACGGACTCAGATGCACCGGATATACAATGTCCACATCGTCATATCGCTCCGCAATACGGCGCAGCGCCCGCATAATATTTTCCATTGCCTCGCCATAGTTTTCACGACGATGGGCTGTTACCAACAGTACACGATGATTTTTGTAATCCAACTTCTGCAATATCGGATCACGGAATATATAATCCGGCTGTACTGTCGTGTGGATGGCGTCAACAACCGTGTTGCCGCACACCAGCACACCGTCACAAATGCCCTCGGCTTCCAGATTTCGTCTGTTTCGCTCCGTCGGTGCAAAGTGCAGTGAGGCAATCTGTCCCGTCAGCTTTCGATTCATCTCTTCCGGAAACGGCGAGTACTTGTCAAACGTGCGCAGACCAGCCTCGACATGTCCCACCGGAATCTTGTGGTAAAATGCTGCCAGCGCACCGGCAAACGTTGTAGAGGTATCGCCATGCACCAAAACAATATCCGGCTTTGCCTCTTCCAATACCTCATCCAAGCCGGACAGCGACCGCGTGGTAATGGAACATAGTGTCTGTCGGGGCTGCATGATGTTCAAATCGTAATCTGCCTTCAGGTGGAAAATATCCATGACCTGATCCAGCATCTCTCGGTGCTGTGCCGTGACGCAAACCACAGAGGTAATATCCTCTGCCTGCTCCAGCCGATGCACCAGCGGCGCCATTTTAATCGCCTCCGGACGCGTGCCGAATATCGTCATCACCTTAATGTGCTTCATCTGTCTCCTCCGTTGCATTCTTCGGTACTTCTGTTTGCTCCGGCTTGTTTTCTTTCTTCGGATGGTCACGGATATACCGCTTTTCATACGCATCAATCTTATGCTGTTCGGTTGTCAGCACAAGAAATCCACCGACAATCAAGATAATAATCACTGCCGCAACAATAAAAATCGCGCGCAGCTCACCTGACGTTGTCAGGACAACCGCAATCAGTCCCAACACAACGGAGATAACATACAAAATAGCAACTGCCTGCTTTTGGTTGAAGCCCATATCAATCAGGCGATGGTGTACATGACCGCGATCCGCTGAAAACGGACTGCGTCCCGACAGCACCCGCCGGATCATCGCGAAGCCCGTATCAAAAATCGGCAGACCAAGAATCAGAAACGGTACTGCAAACGAAATCAGCGCATATACCTTAAACAAGCCCTGAATCGACATTGTCGCCAGCATATAGCCCAAAAA
>CAVBHI010000212.1:0-2276 GCA_963595115.1 bacterium | reverse complement strand
CCTGTACCAGCGTGTTGTACTTGGACAGAATCCACTTGTCCTCCATTGTCAGCGTCTCTGGCAATGATACCTTATCAATGGTCAGATTCATCTGGATAAAGCGGGATGCATTCCAGATTTTATTGCAGAAATTACGGCTGGATTCTACACGCTCCTTGGAGTAACGCATATCGTTTCCGGGCGAGTTGCCGGTTGCCAGAGTAAAGCGCAGGGCATCCGCACCGTATTCTTCAATCACCTTCAGAGGGTCAATGCCATTGCCCAGCGACTTGGACATCTTGCGTCCCTGTGCATCGCGCACCAGACCATGGATATAAACCGTCTTAAACGGAATCTGCTTCATATGCTCCATGCCAGAAAAAATCATACGGGCAACCCAAAAGAAGATAATATCATAACCCGTAACCAATGTATCCGTCGGGTAGAAGTACTCCAGTTCCTTAGTCTTTTCCGGCCAGCCGAGCGTAGAAAACGGCCACAGCGCCGAGGAGAACCAAGTATCCAGAACGTCCTCTTCCTGATGGATGTGCGTTCCGCCGCACTTCGGGCAAACTGTGACGTCTTCCTTGGAAACCGTCATTTCGCCGCAGTCATCGCAGTAATACGCCGGAATCTGATGTCCCCACCACAGCTGACGGGAAATACACCAGTCATGGACATTTTCCATCCAGCGCATGTAGGTCTTGCTGAAGCGATCCGGAACGAACTTGATTTCACCGTCCTCAACAACGCGCATCGCATCCTTTGCCAGCGGCGTCATCTTGACGAACCACTGTGCCGAGGTAATCGGCTCTACTGTCGTGCCGCAGCGATAGCAGGTGCCGACGTTGTGCGTGTGATCCTCTATCTTAACCAGACGACCCTCTGCCTCCAGATCCGCAATAACCGCCTTGCGGCACTCGTAGCGATCCATGCCTTCGTACTTGCCGCCGTTTGCGTTGACCGTCGCATCATCGTTGAACACCAAAATCTGCTCCAAATTGTGGCGCAGACCCATTTCAAAGTCATTCGGGTCATGACACGGCGTTGTTTTTACGCAGCCAGTGCCAAATTCCAGATCAACATAATCATCGGCAAAAATCGGAATCTCACGTCCGATAATCGGCAGAATCGCCTTCTTGCCGATCAGGTGCTTGTAGCGCTCATCGTTCGGGTTGACCGCAACGCCGGTATCGCCCATAAAGGTCTCCGGACGAGTGGTCGCAACGATAACCGATTCCTCAGAATCCTTGATGTCATAGCGAATATACCACAGCTTACCCGGTTGGGTTTCGTACTCGACCTCTGCATCGGACAGCGCCGTTGTGCAGTGCGGACACCAGTTGATAATACGAGAGCCTTTATAGATCAAACCCTTGTTGTACAGGTTGACAAAGACCTCTTTAACCGCGCGAGAGCAGCCCTCGTCCATCGTAAAGCGCTCACGACGCCAGTCACAGGAGGAGCCCAGCTTCTTGAGCTGCTGGATGATACGATTGCCGTACTGGTTCTTCCATGCCCATACGCGCTTCAGGAACTTTTCGCGTCCCAAATCATAGCGCGTCAGTCCCTCTTCCTTGCGCAGGTTTTCCTCTACCTTGATCTGTGTCGCAATGCCGGCATGATCCGTGCCCGGCATCCACAGCGCAGAGAAGCCCTGCATACGCTTCGTGCGAATCAGGATATCCTGCAGAGTTTCATCAAAGGCATGTCCCATGTGCAGCTGTCCAGTAACGTTTGGGGGTGGAATTACAATGGTAAACGGCTTTTTCTTCTCGTCTACTTCTGCATTAAAATATCCGTTGTGTTCCCACTTCTGGTACAGAGCTTCCTCTGTCGAACTGGGATCATACGTCTTTGGCAGTTCGTTTGTCACAGCAAACAGTCTCCCTTCTGGTATGTGAATTTCTAATTTTTCTCGCGTCACGAATAAAAGGAACACAAAAAGCGCCTTCTCCCTGCTTAGGGCGAAGGCGCGATGCTCCGTGGTACCACCTAAATTCACGCAAAATCTGCGTGCACTCAATCAGCACGAATAACGGGGTGCATCCGGATAAGCCTACTACCTTTCAGCTTATCGACTCCAAAGCGACATTCAAAAGAGCTTCGCGAAGGCTTGCAGCGACCGCCTTTTCTCTGAACCGAACAACTCTTTTTACTCCTCTTCTTCTGCGTCTGATATTCAAATCTTAGGTATTATATCATTCTTCAAGCAAAATTGTCAAGAATAAGCCGCAAATTTTCACGACAAACGCATGAAAGCTTATCTATCACCTATTCTGATTCTGGATATTTTT
>CAVBHI010000211.1:0-4963 GCA_963595115.1 bacterium | reverse complement strand
CCGCCAGCTTGGCTGGTGTCAGCGTTTCGTGGAACAGCAGCGGCGAGAGCAGGATAACGATGACCGGACCGACATAATTGGCAAGAATCGCCAGACTGACGCCGAGAGTGCGGTATGCCTCGAACAGAAACAGGACATTGCCGCCCAACGCAAGACCGGAAAGGGTCAAAAAGAACATCGACTTTTTATAGCGGTAAAAGGTGAACTGCCCCTTCTGCAAAAGAAGGAATAAAAGGAGCAGCAGCGGCGTTGCCAGACAAAAGCGCACATAAGCGGTTTCGTAGCTGGACAGCGAGATAAAGCTGGTGGTAATGCCGTTGGTCGCGCCCATAACCAGACCAACAAAGTACGCAAGATAGTATTGGTTCATAACACGAGCATCCTTTCCTGCCACAGGCATGTGAAGTTCCAAAAGAGAACGTTTACCCACAGACGCATGGATTCGCTTTCCGCTCCACACGGAAATGCGCGGTTTCTGCGTTGGGGTTTGATGCCGTCCTCCGTGGAGGACGGCATCAACTTTTTTTGGTGTTTTCGGGTATGATAGGGATAAAGAAAGGGGTTACAATTGTTCTGAATGCGCCGTTTTATTGGGTATCATCTCACAAAACAGCGCACCGCCAAGAATGCAGACCGCACCGATCATCTGCGCAAGGCTCATGGATTCGTGCAGAATTACCGCCGAAAGAATGACCGCCGTCAGTGGCTCCAGATAGCCACAGACGGAGATAGTCTGCGCGGGCAGACGCTTCATCGAAGCAAAGTACAAATGGTTTGCAATACCGGTGCTCAGCAAGCCGAGATAGAGAATCGGCAGATAATCCGACGGAAGCAACGTCAGATGAAAGCCTTGTCGGCTGACCAGAAAGCCGCCCGTAACCAGAGAAGATACCAGAAACAGTACCACGGAGTTTTCCAGACCACTGATCTCCGTGCCGAATTTATTGAAGATAATCATGCATGCATACGTAACCATTGTCATCGCGCCGCAGAACAAGCCCCATCCGGAATTTCCGGCGAGAAAGACCTGACCATTGACGAGAATGATACCCAGAAAGACAACGCCAAAGCCACAGACCTTGAAAAGAGAAAGCCGTTCACGAAACAGCAGCGGGGACAACGCCATGACAATCACCGGACCACAGTAGCACGCCAGCGTTGCCAGGGTGACGCCGATTTCATCATACGCCTCATAGAGAAACAGCCAGTTGGCTCCCATGGATGCGCCGGACAGGATGACAAACAGCAGCGAACGCGGATGCTGAAACAGCGTAAATCGTCCCTTTTGCGTGAGAAAGAACAGCAAAAGAACCACAACAAATGCCATCGAACAGCGCAGAAAAACAATTTCATAGCTGGACAGCGACAGAAAGCTCGCCGCAATGCCATTCGTACCGGCAACCAGTACGGAAAACAAGTATGAAATAAAATATTGGTTCATAAACAACTCCCAGGATTCTTGTTTTTTTGCTGTTCTCAGTGTATCATAAAAGCAATGATTAGAAAAGCGAATATTTTTCATAGAATCATGAGAAAATTTGCAGGAGTACAAAGCCAGGGTATAAAAGAAGGAGAACGAACACGATGGAAATGAATCTGCAAAAGTATCTGGCGTTGGTCAAGACCGCCGAATACGGGAGCTTCACCAAGGCGGCAGAGGCACTATCCTATTCCCAATCCGGCATCAGTCATATGGTGAATGATTTGGAAAAGGAGTGGCATGTCGCCTTGCTCGAACGTCGTCACGGCGGCGTTCGCCTGACTGGCGATGGACAGCGGCTGATTTCTTATGTCAAGCGCATTTGCGAGGATTTTGATCTGCTTCAGCGGCAGGTGGCAGAGCTGAACGGATTAAAGTCCGCCAAGCTGCGCATCGGGGTATTTCATAGCGTGGCAACCGTTTGGCTGCCGGAGGTTATCAAGAAATTTTGCCAGGACTTTCCGGAGGTGGAATTTGACCTGCGCGCTGGAGCGTACAAGCAAATCGAAGAATGGCTGGTGGAAGGACAGATCGACTGTGGCTGCGTCTGTCTGCCAAACGAATTGGACATTGACGTCTTTCCATTGGCAGAGGATCGCATTCAGATCCTTCTTCCCAAGGGGCATCCGTTGGCAAAACGGAGCGTTGTGCCGCTCCGCGCATTGAAAAACGAACGTCTAATGATGTTGGAGGCCAGCAATGGAGAAAATCGCGTGATTTATGATTTGCTTCGACAGCATGATTTGCTTTCCAGCGTGCGCATCGTTACTGAGGACGATGCAACCGCGATGACGATGGTGGAAAACGGCATTGGTATTGCCTTTTTTCCACAGCTGTCGCTGGAGGACATCCGCTATGATGTGGAGATCCGTGATTTGGATCAAACCGCCTATCGAAAAATCGGTATTGCGGTGCGCGACCGCAATACCGCGCCGCTCGCTGTCCGGCGATTTTTGGAATATCTGCTGCGCGGGTAAAATGTTCGCAACATCAAAATAAACGTGTTTGTTTTGATAAAAAAATTTATATTTTTCTCATCCGCATTGACACAATTGGAATCATGTGGTATGATACAGATACAAACAATCCAAGCAAAATCGTAAATTTTTATCCTTTGTATGCATATTTTTCATTTTTTGTGCATATTGTTTGGATATCGCGAGGAAATCCCCTGCGCAATGGATGCAGAGCAAAAATATTTCAAAACCGGAGATTCTTTGTTATCATTCTGTATCTATTTCGTTGCCGTTTTGTATCATTGCTCCCGCGTGTCTGCGGTATATCGGCATATCATTCACATGATCTCTGTACATATATAAGGGAGGGAATCATTATGCAACGCAGTAAATGGAAGCAGCTCATTGTCGGTCTGCTCTTGGGAGCAATGCTGGTCGGGGGAATCTCTGCCTTCGCCTTTGCGGATCAAACGGTCGGCGACGATCCCCCTGTCCCATATTTCACCGATGAGGTATTGCGCCCGACACCCAATGCCGCAAAGTCGGCTCGTTATGATACGAAATACAATCCCAAAAAGACCCGTATCACCAATGTCAAGGTTTTTTGGTATGCTGAATACTATGATAGAGTAAAGCAGACTGGAGACTATTCGCTTCTCCATGTGGATTGGAAGGCAAAAAAGGGAAAGACCGTCAAGCGGTATGAGGTTCAGCTCGGTCTGGATCGAAAATTCCTTTTCTCGGAATATATGACAACCAAGTATAACAGCGTGACGCTCCGCGCCACACGTTCAACGGTGTTTAAGCCGCTGCTGCGTTCGGCGGACAGCAACACCTATTATATCCGGGTTCGCGCCCACTACAAAAAGGGCAAGCCAAGCAAATGGAGCAAGATTGTCACCTTGACACCAAAGGACGATAACCAGATGACCTTGAACGATTATCGGCGCATCTGCAACATCGGTTAAGAATACCGGAATTTAATTGACGTATCTCGTGCCGCATAACGGGACACCGGCAGATAACCGCTTTTGACCGCAGCGCACGGTATGTCTTTGCAATCGAGTTGTGCACACCTGCGCAGGGTGTGCACTTTTTTTGTGTATCGTGTCAACTCAACGGAGCGTTGATTGTATTTTTTCTTCCCGCACGATACAATACATGCATAGGAGGTAGAGAAAATGAATCAACAAAAAACAGGTCGTCTTATCCGCTCGCTGCGTAGAAAGCAGCAGCTGACTCAGCTTGCTCTGGCAACGAAATTGGGTGTCAGCGATAAGGCTGTGTCCAAATGGGAACGCGGTGTCGGCGCACCGGACATTTCTCTGCTTCCGCTGCTGTCACAGACATTGGGCGTCGATATGGAAGCGCTGCTGCGTGGAGAATTGGAGGAAAACGATATGGCACACGGTGATATGAAAAAAATCAAAGTATATTACTGTCCGGAATGTAAAAATGTCTTATTTGCATTGGATGATGCATCCATAAGCTGCTGTGGAAAAAAGCTTTTGCCGCTTCCCTTGCAGCCAGCCGACGAATCGCATCGGCTGCATGTCACAAACAGCGACGGGGAATGGTACATTACCTCCGAGCATCCGATGGTGCGGGAGCATTATCTGTCCTTTGTCGCCTTTGTCAAACAGGATACCTTCCTTGTCAAAAAACAATATCCGGAGTGGGGATTGGAGGTTCGTCTCCCGGCTCTTTCGCATGGCATACTGCTGTGGCATTGTACCCGGGATGGATTGTTTTGGGAGAAGCTATAACAAGATTCACTCGTGAAAACCTCAGCCCGCCGTTTGGAATACACTCCAAACGGCGGGCTGGGTCATTCATCCGGAATATGATTTTGTTTCCTTATTCCTTCATTCCCTGTATCAGCTTCATGATTCGCAGCAGCTCCTCATCCGGCACAAGCCGTCCGGCGGTCAGACCGATCCGCGTGGAAAGTCCCGGAACAATCAGCAGCTTGCCGCGCAGCGTATCGCGCACCGCAATGCGTGCTACCGTTCGGCTCTTGAGCGGCTTGATACCAAAATGTGCTCCTGCCACCTCATTAAACTCGGTATCGACCGGTCCCGGGCACAGACAGCTGATCGTGACCGAGCTGCCCGCCTGCCGCAGCTCCTCCGCCAGTGCTTCACTCAGGCGCACCACATAATTTTTGGTCGCATAGTACGTCGAGAGCAGTGGTCCCGGCAAAAATCCTGCCGCGGATGCCACATTCAAAATACGTCCCTGATCCTTTTCTATAAAATCACGAACAAACAGCTTGGTCAGGATGTGTACTGCCCGAATATTGACATCAATCATCTCCAGTTCACGATCCAGATCCGTTTCGCAGAACGGACCATACAGTCCAAACCCCGCCGCATTGACCAGCAAAGAGATATTCTGTTCCTTTGCCCGTTCATACAACCAGCGACAATCCTTCTCTTTTGACAAATCGCATACATAAATACGTGTCGGTGTGCTCAATTCCTCTGCCAATGCCTCCAAGCGATCCTTGCGGCGCGCCGCCAGCAGC
>CAVBHI010000210.1:0-6839 GCA_963595115.1 bacterium | reverse complement strand
GTACGGTGGTCAGTCCACCCACCTGCCGATCAAGGTAAACGCTTCCGGCGTTATGCCGATTATCTTTGCGGCTTCCATCATGTCGCTGCCGTCCACCATCGAAATGATGGCGAACGTCAAGAGCGGCGGCTTTGGTGAAAAGTTCTTTGCACTGTTCCATTCGACCAACCCGGTTTATATTGTGATTTATGTGCTGCTGATCTTTGCGTTCAGCTACTTCTACGCAACGATTCAGTTTAATCCGATTGAAATTTCCAACAACCTGAAGAAGAACGGCGGATTCATTCCGGGCTTCCGTCCGGGTCGCCCGACGTCGGAATTTATTATGAAGGCGCTGGGTAAAGTCACCTTTATGGGTGCGATCTTCCTTTCTATCGTCGCAGCAGTTCCGCTGATCGTTGGCGCGTTCAACACCAGTCTGAGCAATGTGGCAATCGGCGGTACCTCGGTACTGATCGTCGTCGGTGTTGCGTTGGAGACCGTTCGTCAGATTGAATCTCAGCTGATGATGCACAATTATAAGGGATTCCTTGAATAAGAAATGAAGTCCGGCGAATCGGTGGGAACGGCGATTGTGAATGCAGTTGTCCATTCACACCGATTTCCGGTATTCATTCTTGGAAATTCTATTCAAAATTACGAGCTGAATTCGCAAAAAAAGATTGAATTTCGGCTTCGTAGACGGTATAATAGAGAGGATCGAATCATTATGAAGCTCGTTCTTTTGGGCGCTCCGGGCGCAGGTAAAGGTACGCTGGCGGCTGTTCTCATCGAGAAGATGGGTATCCCGTCCATTTCTACCGGAAACATGCTCCGTGAGGCCATCAAAAACGGAACTCCGCTCGGATTGAGCGCGAAAAAGTACATGGACGCTGGCGATCTCGTCCCGGATGAGGTTGTTATCGGCATGATTCAGGAACGTCTGGCACAGCCGGATTGCGCAAATGGCTGCATTCTGGACGGTTTCCCGCGCAATATTCCGCAGGCAGAGGCTCTGGAAAAGGTTGTTCCGATGGACTGTGCATTGTCCCTTGATGTGGATGATGAGCTGATCGTCAAGCGCATGGCTGGCAGACGCGTATGCCTCAAGTGCGGCGCAACCTATAATGTCAACAATGCGGAAATGGCACCGAAGCAGGAAGGTGTTTGCGATAAGTGCGGCGATCCGGTCGTTATTCGCAAGGACGATGCTCCGGAGACGGTACTGGCACGCCTGTCTACCTATCACAAGCAGACGGAACCGGTAAAGGGCTATTATGCTGAGCTGGGCAAACTGAAGAGCATCGAGGTTGACAACGACTTTGATCGCACGAAGAAGCTCGCTTTCGACGCACTGGGCGTTTAACGAGATGATTAGAATTAAATCCAGCAAAGAGCTGGAATTGATGCGGATTGCAGGACGAATTACCGCCGAGGCGAGAGCTGCGGCGGCTAGTGCTGTTAAGCCGGGGGTCACAACAGGCGAAATTGATAAAATTGTCCGTTCGACGATTGAGAAGGCAGGCGCGAAGCCGTCTTTTCTCGGCTACGGCGGTTTTCCCGGTAGCGCCTGTATTTCGATCAACGATGAAGTCATCCATGGCATCCCTTCGCGAGGCCGTGTCATCCACGAGGGAGATCTTGTCAAGGTAGATGTCGGCGCATATATCAATGGCTATCACGGCGACTGTGCCGCGACCATTCCATGCGGCGAGGTTTCCGACGAGGCGCGCCGGCTCATCGAAGTGACCCGACAGAGTTTCTATGAGGGTATCAAGTTTGCCCGCAAGGGTAATCGTATATCAGACATTTCCCACGCCATTCAGGAGTATGTGGAGGCGAACGGCTTCAGCGTCGTGCGCAGCTATGTCGGACATGGCGTCGGCGCACAGCTGCATGAAGATCCGGAGGTGCCGAATTTCGGTCGTCCGGGACACGGCATGCGGTTGATGCCTGGAATGACCCTCGCCGTTGAGCCTATGGTCAACGTTGGTACGTATGAAGTAAAATGCCTGTCAGACGGCTGGACTGTCAAGACAAAGGATGGAAAGCTTTCTGCGCACTACGAAAACTCCATTGCCATTACGTCAGGCGATCCGATTATTTTGACCTGCCTGGAAAACGGAGAAGTATTGTAATGACAATTGAAGTATCCGACATTGTGATCTCACTGTGCGGACGAGATCGGGGAAACCGGTTTCTTGTTCTGGACGCGGATGACAGCTATCTGCTGCTTGCCAATGGCGTGGAACGGAGAGCGGAAAAACCGAAGCGGAAAAAGCGCAAGCACGTTCAATTTTGTGCGCACAGCGCCGCCGCACAGCAGATGCGGGAGGGCAAAGACAGCCTGACCAACAGCGAGATCCGCCGCGCCCTTGCGGAATGCGGGGCCGTAGACGACACTGAACGAGGGAGGAATTGAGATGCCAAAAGAGGACTTGATCGAACTGGAAGGTACCGTCATAGAGGCGCTGCCAAACGCCACCTTTAAGGTGGAACTGAATAATCCGGCCAAGCCGGTCATTCAAGCTCACATCTCCGGTAAGCTTAGAATGAATTATATTCGCATTCTGCCCGGTGATAAGGTAACGGTGCAGGTCTCTCCGTATGACCTGACCAAGGGCAGAATCACCTGGAGATCCAAGTAATTGACGTCCGCTTTGCCGGATTGTCCAGCCTTACATGGAGGTTAAATTCAATGAAAGTAAGACCGTCTGTAAAACCGATTTGCGAGAAGTGCAAAATCATTCGCCGTAAGGGCCGCGTAATGGTTATCTGCACTAACCCGAAGCACAAGCAGAAGCAGGGCTAATTCCCACATTACCACACAGGAGGTACGTTAATTATGGCAAGAATTGCCGGTGTAGACCTTCCGAGAGAAAAGCGCGTAGAGATTGGCCTGACCTATGTCTACGGCATCGGACGGAAGCTGTCCAACGAGATTTTGAAAAAAGCAGAAATTAACCCGGATACCCGCGTTAAGGATCTGACCGAAGCGGAGGAAATCAAGCTCCGTGAAGTCATTCATGATTATACGGTTGAGGGTGATCTCCGTCGAGAGGTCGCTATGAACATCAAGCGTCTGGTTGATATTGGCTCCTACCGTGGTGTTCGCCACAGACGTGGTCTGCCGGTTCGCGGTCAGCGCACCAAGACCAACGCTCGTACTCGCAAGGGTCCGAAGAAGACCATTGCAAATAAGAAGAAGTAAGGAGGGGAACTGAATAATGGCTAAGGCACAGAAGAAGGGCGCAGTATCCAGAAAGCGCCGTGTATCGAAGAACATTGAGAAGGGTGCGGCTCATATCCGTTCCTCCTTCAATAACACGATTGTCACGATCAGCGACCTGAACGGCAATGCGATTTCCTGGGCATCTGCCGGCGAGATGGGCTTCCGTGGCTCCAGAAAGTCGACTCCGTTCGCGGCACAGACCGCAGCTGAGACCGCTGCAAAGGCAGCAATGGAACATGGTCTGAAGACCGTTGAGGTCTATGTTAAGGGACCGGGCTCCGGACGTGAAGCTGCCATTCGTGCACTGCAGGCAACCGGCCTTGAGGTAACGATGATCAAGGACGTTACCCCGATTCCGCACAACGGCTGCCGCCCGCCGAAGAGAAGACGCGTTTAATAAGGAGGAAAAAGACCTATGGCAAAGAATACGCAGCCGATTCTCAAGAGATGCAAGGCTCTGGGTATTTCTCCGGCAGTTATGGGTATCAACAAGGAGACCAAGAGACAGCCGAAGCAGTCCAGAAGAAAGCAGTCTGAGTATGCGATGCAGCTCAACGAGAAGCAGAAGGTTAAGTTTGTGTACGGTGTTCTGGAAACCCCGTTCCGCAATTATTATAAGAAGGCTGAAAAGACGGAGGGCAAGACCGGCGAGATCCTGTTGCAGCTTCTGGAGCGCAGACTGGACAATGTTGTATTCCGTCTGGGCTTTGCGAAGACCCGTCGCGAGGCTCGTCAGCTGACCAACCACGGTCATTTCACTGTAAATGGCAAGAAGGTGAACATCCCGTCCTACATGGTTAAGCCGGGTGATGTCATCGGTGTTTGCGAGAATAGCCGTTCTTCGGCGAAGTTCAAGGCTCTGATTGAAGAGCTTGGCGCTACCGCATCCCCGAAGTGGCTGGAGAAGGAAAAGGACAGCTTTGAAGGCAAGGTTGTCGCTATGCCGCAGAGAGATGACATCGACTTTGACGTTGCTGAGCATCTGATCGTCGAGTTGTACTCCAAGTAATATCGCGCCCTCATTTGTTTTATTATTAATCGCCGACTGATAAGGAGGGTATCTTTAAATGATCGAAATCGAAAAGCCCCGTATAGATTGTGAAGTGCTGGAAGAAGACGGTTCGTATGGCAAGTTCGCCGTAGAGCCGCTCGAACGTGGTTACGGAACAACCCTAGGCAACTCCCTTCGCCGCATCCTGCTGTCTTCTCTTCCGGGAACGGCAGCCAGCAGCATCAAGATCGCCGGCGTACAGCATGAGTTTTCTACCATCCCCGGTGTTAAGGAGGATGTTACCGAGATCGTGCTGAATGTCAAGGGCATCATCGCAAAGCTTCATTGTGACGGTCCAAAGACGGTTTACATCGAAGCCAGCGGAGAAGGCGAGGTTACCGCAGCGGATATCCATACGGATGGCGAAGTGGAGATCTTGAATCCGGATCTGCATATTGCAACGCTGATGAGCGATGCACGCCTGTCGATGGAGATGACCCTGACGAAGGGCCGCGGCTATGTGCCGGCAGAGCGCAATAAGCAGTACGCGACTGCAATTGGCGTGATTCCGGTAGACTCTATCTATACACCTGTTTATAAGGTAAACTACACAGTTGAAAACACTCGTGTCGGCAACATGACCGATTACGACAAGCTGACGCTGGAGGTTTGGACGAACAGCACGATTTCTGCAAAGGACGCTGTTTCGCTTGGTGCAAAGGTACTAACCGACCATCTCTCTTTGTTCGTTGACCTGTCGGAGGAAATCGGTTCTCATTCTACTGTCGTTGAGAAGGCAGAGACACAGCATGATAAGGTGCTGGAGATGACGATTGAAGAGCTGGATCTGTCAGTTCGTTCCTTCAATTGCTTGAAGCGCGCCGGCATCAATACAGTAGAAGACCTGATTAACACCTCGGAAGACGACATGATGAAGGTTCGTAACCTTGGTCGAAAGTCTCTGGAGGAAGTAATCAACAAGCTGGAAGCAATGGGTCTTTCCCTTGCAAAAAGCGAAGATTAATTGACCACACCCCCGTGTCTCCGTACCGGCAAGACTGCCGGCACGGTTTCACGTACTGATTTGACCTTACCACCCAAAGGAGGTATTTCCAATGGCTCATAACCGTAAACTCGGCAGAACCACTGACCATAGAATGGCGATGCTCCGAGCAATGGTAACATACCTGCTGGAAAACGGCAGCATTGAAACTACCGTTGCACGAGCAAGAGAAGTTCGTCCGCTCGCTGAGAAGATGATTACCCTCGGCAAGAAGAATACCTTGGCATCTCGCCGTCAGGCACTGGCTTTCATCACGAAGGAAGCTGTTGTTGCCAAGACGTTCAACGAGCTGGCTGAAAAGTATTCCGAGCGCGAAGGCGGCTATACCCGCATCACAAAGATTGGTCCGCGCCGCGGCGATGCAGCGGAGATGGCAATCATTGAGCTGGTTTAATTGAATATAATATAGCCCGTAAAGGGGATTGTTTCGAGTTTGATGCTATCGGAACAATCCCTTTTCTTTTTGCCTTGCTTGTTGTAAAAACGGACTGAAATTGCGCCTTTGTTTGCGACACAAACGGTGGCAGTTGTTACAGTTTGTTTTTAATTTTGTTACAGGACAGCCCCTTTTTCTACCGAAAATGTCCATAGTGGTTTGCTATGATATAGCCATGGAAGGAAAATACACCAACCGATTACTGCTCTGCCGGTGCGTGACATCCGTTGTATTTTGACAGTGCTTACGTGTTAGGAGCGCTGGCAGACAGACTAACAATTCTCTGCATGGTTTGATGCAGTTATGATATATTTTACTGTTTCATTCTTTCTCTTCATTGGGAGGAAGCAGATGCGAGAGCGTCTGCTTTTTCTTTTATGATGGAAAGCCCCTCTCCGCGGCAACGGAGAGGGGCTTGGGGGGATATACAATTGGAATTATGCAACTTTCTTTTTCAGCAATCCGAGCAGTACGGCGGCAATAACCGTGCCGACTACCAGAGACACCAGATACATCAGCGCGTTGCCAACAACGGGGAATACGAAGATACCACCGTGCGGAGCCATCAGCGTGCATCCAAATGCCATGGACAGCGCACCGGCAACCGCAGAACCGCAGATGCAGGAGGGGAGAACATGGAGCGGATCGGATGCCGCGAACGGAATCGCACCCTCGGTAATGAACGCCAGACCCATGATAAAGTTGGTCGGACCGGACTCGCGCTCTTCCTTGGTGAACTTGTTCTTGAACAGCAGGGTAGCCAGCGCGATAGCACACGGCGGAACCATACCGCCGATCATAACAGCTGCCATAATGTCATAGTTGCCGGATGCAATTCCGGCAGTGCCGAATACATACGCCGCCTTGTTGAACGGACCACCCATGTCGATGGACATCATACCGCCCAGAATCAGACCAAGGATAATCTTGCTGGTGCCGCCCATGCTGGACAGACCGTTGTTGAGTGCCGTGTTAATTGTGCCCATGATCGGCTCAATGACAAAATTCATTGCCAAGCCCATGACGAGAATGCCGATGACAGGGTAAATCAGAACCGGTGCGATTTTTTCCAATGCCTGCGGCAGATGGTCACAAACCTTGCGCAGGGCGAGAATGATATAGCCTGCCTGGAAACCGG
>CAVBHI010000209.1:0-5514 GCA_963595115.1 bacterium | reverse complement strand
CCGATTGTACCTCGATCCAGTGTCAATTCATCGACATAGATTTCTTCGCCGCAGTTTGGACAGACGACCTGATATAACTCCGAATCCATGTCAGCCTCTTCGTCGTCATACAAATCACCTTCATCATATAACTCTTCAACCATCACATCCACGATGTTATCGAGACTTTCGGTTGTCTCCTCCAGCTCTTCGATCGACTGCGCCATGTCGTCCATCAACTCCAACATAGCAAGAAGGACACGCCCTTCCTTCTGACTCTCCTTGACATCCAGTCCGTCTGCCAAGCCTCGAATATAAGATACACGCTCTGTAAGGGTCATATTGACTCTCCTTTCTTATCCACACAAACAGTGTACGATACAAAAATTACTTGGAACGCTCCAGATACTCACCGGTACGAGTGTCAATCTTAATCTTTTCACCCTGATCAATAAACAGCGGCACCTTAACCGTAGCGCCCGTCTCAACAACAGCCGGCTTCAGCGTATTGGTTGCCGTGTTGCCCTTGAATCCCGGATCGGTCTCTGTGATTTCCAGCTCTACAAACAGCGGCGGCTCAACGGAGAATACGTTGCCCTTGTACGACAGCACCTTGCAAATCATCTCTTCCTTGACAAAGCGGAAGTCGTCGCCCAGCGTATCCTTAGCGATCGGGATCTGCTCGTAGGTCTCGTTGTCCATGAAGTAGTACAGATCGCCATCGTTATACAGATACTGCATATCGCGACGCTCGACAAAAGCCTGTTCAAACTTGTCCGTCGGATTGAAGGAACGCTCTGTTACCGCACCGGTAATAACATTCTTCATTTTCGTGCGAACGAATGCAGCGCCCTTGCCCGGCTTTACATGCTGGAATTCAATGACCTGCAGAACCTGACCGTCCATTTCAAATGTAGTACCGTTACGAAATTCGCCTGCTTGCATAAATGTAACCTCCAAAGTATTAAATAAATTTCATTGCGTAATAATCGCATAATAACCTTTTATCATTTTACATGATTGTTGTCCCTTTTGCAAGTATTTTGCCATTATTCCCACGGAAATCAATGTAACGTCGATTTTCGCAAGGGCTGCTCATGAGACAATCGTTATTTTTCGCGTCTCCTCTGCTCTATTGCTGCATTTTGATAAATCCGCATCATTTGCACCGCATCCCGCGCCTGTGTTCCAGCCGATTCACAGATCATACGCGGCTCATACCCACGCGCCGCAATTTCCTCCGCAAATGGTGCAAACTCCGGTCCATACTGCATGTCCGCAAAGGTCAGATGGCGCACTTCTCCACCCTTACTATACTCAATTTTGGAGAAATGGCTGTGAAATCGGCGGGCACGCTCCATGCCAATGCACCGTTCCATCCGGTCAAACAGCGCCCGTACCGCCTCACGTTCCGTCAGTCCGCCCTGTGTTCGGGCATTCAAATGCCCGAAATCAATGCACGGCAGAAGCCGATCGTCCAGCGCAACCAGGCGGAAAATTTCCTCCGCCGTGCCAATCACATTTATTTTCCCCATTGTTTCCAAGCACAGCGTCAGCGCAGAGTATCCCTCCTGTTCCTGTACTGCCAACAGCTCCCGCACATTTTCCACGGTATTGGAAAACGCCCTGTCTCGGCTTTGCTTGCCCAGCCCACCGGTATGTATCACAATATGGTCTGCCCCCATTGCCTGCGCCGCCGCGCAGCTTTCCAACACATAACGACAGTTTCCCTCGATCCGCTTGGGGTCACGTGAGGACAAATTGATAAAATACGGTGCGTGCAATGACAGTTGAATACCATGCTGCCGTGCCGCCTGTCCGATTTTCTCTGCCGTCTCCGTGCCAACGCGCACCCCGCGCCCGCATTGATATTCATAAGCATTCAGCCCCATCGCCGCAATCCATGCCGGTGCGTCTACCGTCGCCTTATATCCAGCCTCCGCAAATGCACTGTCGTTTCCCGCTGGGCCAAATCGTATCATACTATCGTCCTTCCTCTGCATCCGGTTCTATCTCCGGCTTCTCTTCATATCATAATACCACGTATTTTTCGTGCAATTGTATCGTTCATCAGGAGGTCCGCTTCATGCAACCTGTTATTGCCGCCGCTGGCATTGATGCTCAGACCGTCCGCAGTGCCAAGCTGACCTGTCTCCATCTATGCGCCGCTCTCACACCATCCGGTTTCTTTACTGTCCTTCGCCACCCGTTGAGCGCAACCGGCGATTTTCTCGGAATTATCGACCAAGGCGGGATCATTCGCTCTCCGGAGGTATTTGCCGCCTCTGCCTGCTCCTTGGCGCAGTCACGCGGCTGTCGCGGAATCCTCGCAGATTTTCAGCGCCCTGCGCTGGCGGAAACAGTCGCCGCACTGGATCAATGCGCTGTCCGTCTGCATCTGTCCTGCACTATTCCACTTGCGTTGATCTCATATGCTCCCAACAGCTGCTGTCTTGTCGATACCGCTATCTCCGGCGGCAGTCTGGAGCGCCGCCTGACACAGCTCATTGAGCAATACGGTAAGCATCGTCTGGTCATCCAGCTCGTGCGCTCCTGCGCTGGCTTTTCCATTCCGTGCGCGGATGCCAACGGCACTCCACTGCTTCCGTCCGACGTTGACCTTTTGTGTCAGACCTACGACACCGTCCCGTTTTTCTCCCGTGAGCTGTGTGCAAAATATTTTACCTACACGGACAATGGACAGCCGCACTTCGTTCTGTTCGACGACCGTGAGACCCTACACGCCAAGCGGGAGCTGCTGCACGCTCTCGGTTTGGAGCAGCAGATTCTCGTCTTTCCCGACGCCGCTCTGCTCGGTCTGCTTTCTCCCGAAAAAAGAGCACCCTGAGCAGCCGTCAGGGTGCCGGTTTTCTCCCAATTACCAGCGGAATTCACCGTTTTTGTCCATAAATGCACGCTTACAGTAGCGGCAAATCGGAACAGGTCCAAAAAGCGGCATGGTCTTGTGGCAATCTGGGCAGCGCCAAAAGATAAAGTTCATCAGATAAAACACGACGACGCCAGCAATGGCAATATATGCCAAAACAGTAGTAACCGTATTGTCCTGCCCTAAAAACAGGCTAACAACGAACGACAACGCAATCAGCGCACAGCTCATCCAAAAGATCAGAGATGCCACCGCGTGCATCCTCCGGTATTTGGGATATGCTTTCATTTGATCCAGCTTTTTCATCAGAATAACTCACTTTCCTACGATTCTGTTTTTCCTATTGTAGCATCCTTTTCGCTGTTTTGCAACGCGCAGTATTATCCCTCAGTCGCAGCATCCGCAGCCCGAATTGCAGCCTCCACAGCCACCGCCGCAGCCGCCAAATCCAAAGCCGTTGCAGCAGAAGATCCAGACAATCAAAATCACGATAATAATCCACCAAGAATCCATCATGCCGCCGGAGCACGAACAGCAATTATTATTGCACATAGTAAACCCTCCTCCTGTTCAACCAGCGGTTTTCCCCGCCGGTTCATTCCAGTATAAGCACAGGACAAGCTCCGTGTGCATCATCACGGCGAAAAAAAGACCTCCGCACAGCCGAGCGCCATGCGGAGATCCATTACTATATGGAGTATAGATGCTTTTTTAGGAGAATGTCTTATTCCTCGTCCTGCAGCGCGTCGTAGCCAACAGCGCCCGTGCGAACCTTGATGACATTCTCAATATCCGAGATGAATATCTTGCCATCGCCGATGCGACCCGTGTACAGTGTCTTTCGAATCGTCTCTACCACCAGATCGACCGGAACACGGCTCACCACAATCTCTATCTTAATCTTCGGACGAAGCGTCACATCAACCGGAACACCACGATAATATTCGGTTGCACCCTTCTCAATGCCGCAGCCCAGAACATTCGATACCGTAATACCGGCAATGCCTATGCCGTCCAGTGCCGTCTTGAGTGCTTCCAGCTGAGACGGACGCGCAACGACAACCACCTTGGTTAGCTTGTGTACATTTTCGCCTGCCGTCGGAGTTGCCTTTGTAACCGGCACTGCCTCCGCAACCGAAGTCTTGAGCGCCTCTTCCGAAATATCGCCTGCCGTGAGGGTTTTTTCCAAACCATGCTCATTGATCGGCATCGGGATAAAGTCGGCATAGGAGCTTGCCAGATTGTGCTCCGTCGCGTCCATACCAGCCAGCTCTTCCTCCGGAGAAACGCGCAGACCAATGGTCAGGTCGATTACCTTAAAGACAATGAACGCCATAACCGCAACATATGCGCCGATAGCTACAACACCCAGCAGCTGAATCAGAAAGAAGTGCGGACCATAGCCGTAGAGCAAACCCTGATCGGTGGACAGCAAACCGGTCAGCAACGTACCGGCAGCGCCACAGACACCATGTACCGAGATAGCACCGACCGGATCATCCACCTTGACGATCTTATCAAAAAATTCAACCGAAAGAACAACCAGAATACCGGAGACAATACCGATGATGGCGGCACCCAGCGGCGAAACCGTGTCACAGCCAGCCGTAACCGCAACCAGGCCGGCAAGTGCGGCATTATACGTCATGGAAACATCCGGCTTCTGATAGCGAATCCAAGTATAAATCATGCAGGTAACGCAAGCCACAGCCGGACTCATGTTCGTAGTAACAAATACCTGTGCCGCAGTCAGGATGGAAGCGTCCCCATCCATAGATACCGTCGAACAGCCGTTAAATCCAAACCATGCAAACCACAGAATGAATACGCCCAGCGCTGCCAGCGGGAGGTTATGACCCGGAATGGCACGAACAGCACCATCCTTGGTGTACTTGTCGATACGCGGTCCAAGAATTGCCGCGCCGACAACGGCACAGATACCGCCGACCATATGAACGCAGCTGGAGCCGGCAAAATCATGGAAGCCAAGCTCGGACAGCCAACCACCGCCCCACGCCCAGTGTCCGGTAATCGGATAAATAAACAGGGAGATGCAGAAAGAATACAGGCAGTATGCAGAGAACTTGGTACGCTCTGCCATTGAGCCGGAAACGATGGTTGCAGATGTCGCACAGAATACCGTCTGAAAAATCAGGTATGCCATAAGCGGAACACCATCCGGCAAGATACCGGAGTAATCACCGCGAACCAGCGGATCGAACCAGCCAATCAGACCGTTCGTACTGCCAAACATCAGACCAAAGCCAATCAACCAGTAGACTGGCGTACCGATGGAGAGATCCATCAGGTTCTTCATCAGGATATTGCCGGAGTTCTTTGCGCGAGTAAAGCCCGTCTCGCACATGGCAAATCCAGCCTGCATGAAAAACACCAATGCCGCACCAATCAGTACCCACATTGTGCTAACCGATGAAAACATAAAAACGCCTCCAAATAAATGGGAATAATGTATGAAACGCGTGCAAAGCAATCGCTTTACAGCATAAAAAGAAAAGGCGTGTATCAAGAAACCCTACAGGTTTCGATACACGCCTTTGTGTCACAAATTACTTATTGCGTACCATTATACGCCGAACAGCAGATCAACGTAGGTTGGCATCGGCCAGTACTTCTCCGCCGTGTTCGAC
>CAVBHI010000208.1:0-6328 GCA_963595115.1 bacterium | reverse complement strand
TTTGAATCCGCACTGACGCTTTCGCATCAGCAACTCATTTAGAATATCACATTCAATCGCTTTTGTCAACAACTTTTTTCATCTTTTTCCGATGTGCTGTTTTCGCGCACCTTCATGTTTTCCAAAGAGTTATTTTATAATAACACAAACTTCTCCTTCTGTCAACAATTTTCTTTGCTATTTCTTTAGCAAATTTTTTCTCTCAATCTTCTTCGGCGAGTGGCGGAAGTCAATCCGGCAACAATTCCATATCCTCCCCATCCTCTTCGTGCTCGTCCGCTTCATACCCTCTCCAATCGACATAGAACGAAACGAAACGCTCATACTGCCAATCCGGTCCCTCTCTCAGTACAGTAAGCATCGTTTGTTCCAATTCCTCTCGACTCATTTTGCTGATGCATTCCATCACCATATTTTCCACTTTATACTGCCGTTCTTCTTCCTCCCTGCACGCCCTTTCGTATCCTTCTATATATTCTTCTGCTTCCTCTGGAAAAATGGTAAAATACAACGCTATCATGTGCTTGCAGATAATTTTTCTCCCTTTTGCGTGTGGACAACTGCAATGACTTTTCCGCGCGTGAAGCACGTCAATGAAAACGTCATACTCTTTCTTGCCGCTGCCCGCTACCTTTGCACTATAACTTGTCTCACTTTCCCGCTCGTAACCCTGCACCATTTTTCTTTTATAATAATCATATCCGCGCACAGCTGACGAACCACTTGCCAATGTCAACAAACTCATTTTCGATCCTCCAATACCTGCTTCTTGTTCCAAAGAATATCACATTGTTTTTGATTTTTCAATCCTTTCTGCCAATTTTTATTCCTTTATCGCAAGCACGCTCTTTTTAATATGTTATAGGTCTGTAGTCTGCACTGCCGCTGCGTATACCGTCTTTCATCCGACACACGCCGACCAATATCTTCATCCATGCTTCCTCTCACGCAAAAACAGCGACCAAATTCCCTTTAGCCGCTGTTTTTGTATTATCCTTTGTTATTTTGAAATTGTAATGCCGTTGAGCTTCGCGCCGTTTTCACTGTTTACAATGATTGTTACCGTGTCATCCTCCGACAAATCGACTGCACCAATCGCATAATGTGTTTTATCCAGATCGTAGCTTGTCACACAGTCAATGGTCTTATACGTATAGCCATTCACCTCAATGGTAATGGAATCCGAACCGCTGCTCGATGGTTCATAGCTAATGCCAAGAACAGTTGCATCACCGGTGTAGCTATATTCATTGTCCGAAACATAGGTCAGATCATCCGCGTTGACAAACGAAAAGTCATCCATCTGCTTGACGCCGTTGTATTGCGCAGCAATTTTCTTCGAGGATACGGTCGCACCACTCTGAATGTTCTCCTCAATAGCAACCGCAACGGCATTGGCATACAGCGCATATCCCTCATCATTGGGATAAACGCCATCTGTCGTCAGTTCACTCTCATCCTTTCCGGAATCCACAAACGCATTATTCATATTCAGGCACGTCAGCTGATACTGGCTGGCAATATCACGTACCGTACCGGAAAAATCACTGTCACTCACATAGGTGGAAATCATCGGCATGATAACCATCTGTGAATTTGCCCGCCGCAGACCACGGATAATAGACTCATAATCACGCTGGAAGGTAGCAACCTCGCCATTCTGATCCATTGAGCCAAAGCAAACAATCACCAAATCATAATCATCCCAATTATTTTGTTTTACTGTGCAATAGCCCTGAAATGCCGTTGTCACAGCCACCGCAAAATTGTCCACTGTTACCTCAGACCCATAGTTCTGTTCCAAGGTACTCTTGAGCACGGTGTCCCACTCTTTGCCCTCTGATGCACCGCTGCTGACAGCAAACGTATCGCCAATAATTCCGATATGCACCGCTTCACGATTGCTGAGCTTGGTATACAGGGAATCCGCACTCTTTGTTCCACTCTGCGTATCCGAATTCGCTGCTTCTTCCTCTTCTGCTGTATTTTTGTCAACAAAGGAGGCAGAGCTTTTGTTCTGTGCCGAAAGATTCTCTGCCTCTTCCTTTTGATCCATCGTGTACCAGCCAAGACCGCCGGCAATACCAATTGCCATCAAAATTGTCAACAGCTTTATCAAAATTCCAGGAGAGCGTTTCATACGGTATCCCCTCCCTTGTCTATCTGTACATCCATATGCGCTGCTTTCTCCACGCCATGTGCCCTTCTGCTATCCGAATCATAACTCGAAATCACGGTTCCCATGATTTTGACACCAGCCTCTTCTAAAATCGCTACCGCATGCTGTGTCGGTTCTTTACGGGAATAACCGCGGCGAACAACCAGAATACAGCCGTCTACCTGCTGCCCGATCAGTGCCGCATCCGATGCCGTATGCACAGAGGGAGAATCCAACAAAATCACATCAAATTCTCGCGAGAGCAGCTGTACAATCTTTTTTAACTGTCCGCTCGCCAGCAAATCTTCTGCATTGGGTGCCGGACGTCCAGCCGTCAAAATAAATAGATTCTCATAAGAAGAGCGTTTGATGATAATTTCATCCTGAATGCGTGCTAACAGTTCTGACACGCCGCGCCCCTGCTCCAGTCCAAACAAGCGATTGATACGCGGGGTGCGCAAATCGGCATCGATCAAAAGTACACGCTTTCCCTCTGCCGCCAGCGCAATTGCCATATTCACTACCGTAATCGTCTTTGCCTCATGCGGCAGCGCACTGGTAAACATCAGTTTGAGACAAGCCTCACCCTGCCGCAGATATTCCAGCGACTCGCACGCTTCTCCATAAGCATCCCAAACGTTCTGCGGCATGTGTCGGGACAGCATTCGGCGCGCCGTTTCTTTTGCTTCTCGCATAAGCGCGGAATTCTTCTTCGCCATTTGTCTGTCCTCCTCTTATCGACCGCGTTCCGGAATTTCTGCCAATACCGGAATATCAAACACATTGCTCCAATCCTCTGTACCGCGCAGGGTACGATCGCGCATGGCTGCAACAATAGCAATCCCCCAGCGCACAACGATACCGAGCAAAATCGCCGTGACAGTATACAGCACCGGCTTTGGCGCGTTCGGCTTCAATGGAAGTGTTGCCGAATCCAGCACATATGCCTTCACACCGACCGAATCCAGTGTCTTTACCGCCGCTTCGGCTGCCGCCTGTGCCAACAGGCGTGTTGATTGTGCGTCTTCGTAGGATGCCTTAATATAATAAACCGCTGTCGCACCATTCTGCCAAACATCAATATGCTTGGCAAGCGCCGACAACTCCATGGAGCTTTCCAACGAACGCCGCACTCGCTTTATCGCTTTCTCGCTCGTCATTACTTCAAGGTAAGATTGACCATAGGAATCGGAAATTTCCGTCGCACTGCCCACGGCAGAGCCTGCCGCCATAATCTGGCTGGAATCTCCTGCCGCTGCGGGTATATACACCGATGCCTGCGATGTATAGACCGGCGGCATCAACACAATGCTGTACAGCATCACCACCGTACCCAGCAGCATTCCCCAAAATAAAATGTTCCAGATACTCCGAATTCCCGCAGTAAATATTGCACCGATTCGTTTCCCGCTCCAGCCCATATTTTCTCTTCCTTCCTGCTCTTAGTTTCTGCCAACACGTCGGTTCTCTATTTTTTCGATATTTTCCGACAATAATAATACTACCGCCCACAGCCCCCTCTGTCAATCATTTTGTCGTTCTTTTCTGCTTTTTATCCCTAAATCCCACCCATTTGTACCGGTTCTCATATCTTATAAAGCAAAGACGCCAATCTCTCGATCAGCGTCTTCTGCTCACAGCTGTTCCAATAGCTGCGTCATTGTTTGATGGGTTACAGGATGCACCAGATACGGAGCAATTTGTACCATTGGCTCAAGCACAAATGTCCTATGCGCCAGATCTGGATGTGGAATGACCAGATCGCTGTCCCACAGCACCACGTCATCATAAAACAAAATATCCAGATCCAGCGTCCGCGGTCCCCAGTGCCGCAGACGAACACGTCCTGCTTTCTGCTCCGCTTCGTGCAGCACATCCAACAGCTCGTGCGGCGGCAGCAGCGTGCGAATACACATACAGCCGTTCAGAAATTCCTCCTGTTCCGTCACACCATATGGTTCCGTCACAATATAGTCGGACACACATTCAATCTGAATGTCCATCCGCGCATCCAAAAACGAAACTGCTCCATCCAGATATGCCTTTTTATCCCCCATATTCGAGCCTAACGCCAGATACACGGTATGCCATCCGCGCGTTATTTTTACCGAAACCGTATCCAACGGCAGCTTGACGGGCGCCCACGGCTTCTTCAGCTCAATAGTCACACAGTCCAGCAGCTCATAGGTCAGCAGCAGATGCTCTGCCAGATGCTCTGCCGCCGCTTCAATCAGCAGATAGGTATTCTCCTGCAAAAAGCGGACGATCTCCGCGCTCACTTCTCCATAATTAACCGAACGCTGCAAATCATCCGTCCGTCCTGCCGGACGAGTGTCCAGCTCCAGCACAGCGGTCACCAAAAACTTCTGTCCCAGCGCAGTCTCTTCTGCAAACACGCCATGGTTTGCAAACACCTGTAAATCCCGAATCGTAATCTGATCCATCGTTTTATCCCTTTACGAATGCAAAATTGCTTCTGTCATGTCAACTGCCCGACGATTTTTTTTCACATCATGAACGCGCACGAATGCACACCCCTTCATGACGCCCAGCACCGTCGTTGCCAGCGTTCCTTCCTCTCGCTCGTCCTTTGGCAGATTCAGCGTCAGACCAATCATGGACTTCCGCGATGTCCCCAGCAGCACCGGATACCCCAACTCATGCAGCAGCTCCACATGATGGGTCAGCTGTAAATTCTGTTCCAATGTCTTGCCAAAGCCAATACCCGGATCAAGAATAATACGGTCATCCGCCACTCCCGCCTGCTTTGCCAAACGCACGCACTCGCGCAAATCTTCCATCACATCGTCAAGATAGCTATCATACACCGGCTCTTTGCGGTTATGCATCAGGCAGCACGCTACGCCACTCTTCGCCACACACGCTGCCATCTTTGCGTCGTATCGGAAGCCCCAAATATCATTGACCAAATCTGCGCCCGCCGCAATCGCAGCCTCTGCCACGGCACTTTTATACGTATCAATCGAAATCGGAACATCCAACCGCGCCTTTACCGCCTCAACAATCGGAAGCACGCGCTCTATTTCCTCTTGGTCTGAAATCTGTGTATAGCCGGGACGTGTGGATTCCCCGCCAATGTCCACAATATCCATCCCATCCTCCAGCATTTCTTCTGCATGGCGCAGCGCGGCATCCATTCCATTCCAGCGCCCACCGTCCGAAAAGGAGTCTGGTGTCACATTCAAAATGCCCATCACATACGTGTGATTTCGCGTATCAAATTGTTTCCCTCCGATAATCAACGCTGTTCCCTCCTAAATCGTCAATGTCCGGTTTTTCTGTTGTTCCGTCCATTTGCAGCTACTGGTTGCCGGACAAGCAAAGCACGGGCGGGAGCGTTTATCCGCCTCAAAAATCAAGTCACACAAGCTGCTGCCGCCAAATTTTCTCCCATGATGACTGCACACGCATTCTACAATGCCGCTTTGTTCCTTTTTTGTAAATTCACTCTGCTCCAAAATAGCAACCGCAAGCGGCACTCCGGCTTGTTCGTGCGGCGTGCCGGTTTCATATTGTACCGCACGTCCAATGTCGTGCAGCAGCGCCGCCGCATATATCACATCGCGTGGAATATCCGTCTGTCGCTCCAAGCTCAGGATATATGCCGTTCGCGCCACATCCAGCAGGTGCGGCAGACCATGGCGGCAATAAATCCGATCTCGCTCCATTTGTTCCAGACGCTCCATTTCCGTCCGAAAGACAGGATGATTCCAAATAGCGTCCAGACGCTCCATTTCACATTACTCCTTTATCGCCTGCACACAGCAGCGAAACTCCTGCAAATACGACAGCGACCCCATCGCCACCACCGTGCCCTGTGCGCCGGCATCCCGCATTGCTCGCTCCGCCGCCTCGCGCATCGAGCATGCGTGCACACTGCTATGGTATTGGCGTACACACTCCGCCAGCTTTTCCGCATCCAGCGCACGCGGATTCTTCGGCGTCACCGTGTATACGACTTCCGCCAACGGCGCAATCTCCGCCGCAATCTCATCGTAATCTTTGTCTGCCAGCACGCCCATCACTAAAATCAGCGGGATGTCCTCCCGTTTCATTTCACGCAGCGTCTCGCATAACCGCCGAACAGCATTTGGATTGTGTGCACCATCCAGCACAACACGCGGCGACTGGCAGATTGTCTCCAGCCTG
>CAVBHI010000207.1:0-4727 GCA_963595115.1 bacterium | reverse complement strand
CGCTGGCAGAGGGCGACGGCGTGGTTACGCGCGTCACCGCGCGTGAGGTCAGCGTCAAGTATGACGCGATGGGCGAAAAGACCTATCCGCTGACCAAGTTCCTGCGCTCCAACCAGTCCACCTGCATCAACCAGCGTCCGATCGTTTCGCTGGGTGAGCGCGTCAAGGAGGGCGATGTTCTGGCAGACGGCCCGTCCACCTGCAACGGCGAGGTTGCACTGGGCAAGAATGCATTGATCGGCTTCATGACGTGGGAAGGCTACAACTACGAGGATGCCGTACTGTTGAACGAACGTCTGGTTCGTGACGACGTATACACCTCGATTCATATTGAAGAATACGAATCCGAGTCCCGTGACACCAAGCTGGGACCGGAAGAAATCACCCGTGATATTCCGAATGTCGGCGAGGACGCACTGCGTGACCTCGACGAGCGCGGCATCATTCGTGTCGGCGCAGAGGTTCACTCCGGTGATATTCTGGTCGGTAAGGTTACGCCGAAGGGCGAGACCGAGCTGACGGCAGAGGAGCGTCTGCTGCGCGCGATCTTCGGCGAGAAGGCGCGTGAGGTGCGTGATACCTCTCTGCGTGCACCGCACGGCGAGGCGGGCACGATCGTCGATGTCAAGGTATTTACCCGTGAGAACGGCGATGATCTGGCGCCGGGTGTCAATATGTGCGTCCGCGTTTATATCGCACAGAAGAGAAAGATTTCGGTCGGCGACAAGATGGCAGGTCGTCACGGCAACAAGGGTGTCGTTTCCCGCATTCTGCCGCAGGAGGACATGCCGTTCCTTGAAGACGGCACGCCGCTGGATATTGTGCTGAACCCGCTGGGCGTACCGTCTCGAATGAACATCGGACAGGTACTGGAGGTTCATCTGGGCTATGCGGCGATGTCCATGGGCTGGAAGATTGCAACGCCGGTATTCGATGGTGCGAACGAGCAGGATATTGCCGATGCACTGCGTGCAGCCGGTAAGAATCCGAACGGCAAGTCGGTGCTGTATGACGGACGCACTGGTGAAAAGTTTGACAACGAGGTCACGGTCGGCTACATGTACTATCTGAAGCTGCACCATCTGGTTGACGATAAGATTCACGCTCGTTCGACCGGTCCGTACTCGCTGGTAACGCAGCAGCCGCTGGGCGGTAAGGCACAGTTCGGCGGACAGCGCTTCGGCGAGATGGAAGTTTGGGCGCTGGAGGCATACGGCGCAGCGTACACCTTGCAGGAGATCCTGACCGTCAAGTCGGATGATATTGTCGGACGTGTCAAGACCTACGAGGCGATTGTCAAGGGTCACAATGTACCGAAGCCGGGCGTTCCGGAGTCGTTCAAGGTTCTGGTCAAGGAGTTGCAGGCGCTGTGCCTCGACATCTGTGTGCTGGATGAGAACGGCGAGGAAATCGTTCTGGCAGACGACGAGGACGATGCACCGCAGTTCGAGATGCCGCAGGAGCGCGCAACAGCGAGCGACGATGAGATGGCAGCCGCGGGCTTTGGCGTTTCGGATGTTGATCCGACGGCGGATACGCCGCTGGATGCGTTTGCAGAGGCGGACAGCGACGACGCGCTGGACAGCGACGGCGACGACCTGTTTGATGATGCGGACGATTACAGTGAATCGGAGGAATAAGCATGGGATATAACACGTTTAATGCAATAAAAATCGGTCTTGCTTCTCCGGATTTGATCCGTGAATGGTCCTATGGTGAAGTATTAAAGCCGGAAACCATTAACTACCGTACCCTGAAGCCGGAGCGCGACGGTCTGTACTGCGAGCGCATCTTTGGACCGCAGAAGGACTGGGAGTGCCATTGCGGACGATACAAGAAGGTTCGCTATAAGGGCAAGATCTGTGAGCGCTGCGGCGTTGAGGTCACCAAGTCCAAGGTTCGCCGTGAGCGCATGGGTCACATTGAGCTGGCTGCTCCGGTGTCCCATATCTGGTACTTCAAGGGCATTCCGTCCCGCATGGGTCTGATTCTGGATATCTCCCCGCGCGTGCTGGAGAAGGTACTGTACTTTGCGGCATATATTGTTACCGATCCGGGCGAAGGAACCGGTTTGATCAAGAAGCAGATTCTTTCCGAAAAGGAATATCGCGATATGCGCGAGAAGTACGAGGATGACTTCAAGGCCGGTATGGGTGCGGAAGCAATCCAGCTGCTACTCAAGGAGCTGGATCTGGCGCAGCTGAGCCAGGAGCTGCGCGCCGAGCTGAAGAGCGCAACCGGACAGAAGCGTGCCCGTATCATCAAGCGTCTGGAGGTTGTCGAGGCGTTCTATCATTCCGGCAACCGTCCGGAGTGGATGATTATGGACGTTGTCCCGGTCATTCCGCCGGACATTCGTCCGATGGTACAGCTGGATGGCGGTCGTTTCGCAACGTCCGACCTGAACGATTTGTATCGCCGCGTCATCAACCGCAACAACCGTCTGAAGAGACTGCTGGAGCTGGGCGCACCGGATATTATTGTCCGCAACGAGAAGCGTATGCTACAGGAAGCGGTTGACGCCCTGATTGACAATGGTCGCCGCGGTCGTCCGGTTACGGGTCCGAATAACCGCCCGCTCAAGTCGCTGTCGGATATGCTGAAGGGCAAGCAGGGACGTTTCCGTCAGAACCTGCTGGGCAAGCGTGTTGACTACTCCGGTCGTTCGGTTATCGTTGTCGGTCCGGATCTGAAGATCTATCAGTGCGGTCTGCCTAAGGAAATGGCAATTGAGCTGTTTAAGCCGTTTATCATGAAGAAGCTGGTCGAGGAAGGGCAGGCTTCCAATATCAAGTCCGCCAAGAAGATGGTCGAGCGCGGCACGCCGGAGGTTTGGGACGCACTGGAGACGGTAATCAAGGGTCATCCGGTTATGCTGAACCGCGCCCCGACGCTGCACCGTCTGGGCATTGAGGCGTTCGAGCCGATTCTGGTCGAGGGTCGTGCCATCAAGCTGCATCCGCTGGTTTGTACCGCGTTCAACGCCGACTTTGACGGCGACCAGATGGCAGTTCATCTGCCGCTGTCGGCAGAGGCACAGGCAGAGGCAAGAATGCTGATGCTGTCCGCCAATAACCTGC
Source organism: bacterium (assembly GCA_963595115.1). Taxonomy (GTDB): domain Bacteria; phylum Bacillota; class Clostridia; order Oscillospirales; family Butyricicoccaceae; genus Butyricicoccus_A. Next base: position 1,647 of record CAVBHI010000207.1, on the reverse strand, counting down.
TCAAACCGCAGGACGGCAAGCCAGTTACCGTACCGTCGCAGGATATGGTATTGGGTTCGTATTATCTGACCATTGACCGCGATACCGAACCGGGCGCAGGCAAGATATTCCGTGACGTCAACGAGGCGTTGATGGCATACGATGAAGGCGTTGTCGGCATTCATGCCCCGATCAAGGTTCGCGTTTCCAAGGAGATTGACGGTGAGATTGTCACCGGTCTGATTGACGCGACGCCGGGTCGTCTGATTTTCAACGAGCGCATCCCGCAGGATTTGGGCTTTATTGAGCGCAAGACCAAGGAGGATATGCTCAAGCTGGAGATTATGGAGACCTGCGGCAAGAAGCAGCTGGGCAAAATTGTTGACCGCTGCATCCGTCAGCACGGCTTCCACCGCGCCGCAGAGGTACTGGATACCATCAAGTCGATGGGCTACAAGTACTCCACGAAGGGCGCACTGACGGTTTCCTTCTCGGATATCTTCGTTCCGGAAGAGAAGCCGGCGCTGATTGCGGCATCCGAAAAGAAGGTCGCACAGATTGATAAGAAGTATAAGCGCGGCTTTATTACGGATCAGGAGCGTTACCGTCTGGTCGTTAAGGAGTGGGAGAAAACCACCAATGATGTTACGGAGGCGCTGACCGAGAACATGGATCGCTTTAACCCGATCACCATGATGGCGCAGTCCGGCGCCCGTGGTTCGATTAACCAGATTCGTCAGCTGGCAGGTATGCGCGGTCTGATGGCTTCCGCGTCCGGTAAGACCATCGAGATTCCGATCAAGGCAAACTTCCGTGAGGGTCTGTCGGTATTGGAGTATTTCATTTCCGCGCGAGGCGCTCGTAAGGGTCTGGCGGATACCGCTCTGAGAACGGCGGACTCCGGTTATCTGACCCGTCGAATGGTAGATGTATCGCAGGATGTTATCATCCATGAGGAAGACTGCCATGCGTCCTCCGGTATCTGGGTTGAGGATATTATGGAAGGCAACTCGGTCATTGAGCCGTTTGCGGATCGTCTGGTTGGTCGTTATCCGGTCAATGACATTGTAGATCCGGGCACGGGTGAGGTACTCCAGCGCAAGGAGGATATGATGAGTGAAGCGGATGCGGATCGCATCATTGCCGCCGGTATCAAGCGCGTGGAGATTCGTACCGTCTTGCAGTGTCGTGCCCGTCAGGGTGTCTGCGCACATTGCTATGGCTCGAACTTGGCGTTTGGCGCGGATTGCGCGATGGGTGAGGCTGTCGGTATCATCGCGGCACAGTCCATTGGTGAGCCGGGTACACAGCTGACCATGCGTACCTTCCACTCCGGCGGTATCGCAGGCTCGGATATTACACAGGGTCTTCCGCGAGTGGAAGAGCTGTTTGAGGCGAGAAAGCCGAAGAAGGTGGCAACGCTGGCGGAAATCGGCGGTATCGTTACCATCGAGGAGTCCAAGCGCACAACGGTGAAGACCGTCAATATCGTCAACGGTGAGACCGGTGAGTCCAAGAGCTATCAGCTGGCATCCTCCTCCGGCATCCGCGTGGAGGACGGCGAAGAGGTTACACAGGGTCAGCAGCTCAATGAGGGCGCGCTCAACCCGCATGATATTCTGCGCATTCTGAATCCGACGGCGGTGCAGGACTACCTGATTAAGGAAG
>CAVBHI010000206.1:0-2320 GCA_963595115.1 bacterium | reverse complement strand
GTGGGACGATCATGTGCGTGTGGAAAAGGATAAGCTGAATGCAGCGTTGCGCGAATCTGAACAACAGAGAGCGGCGTTGGACAAAGCTGCGTCACAGGTTGAACTGCGCCAATCTATCCAGAGCCGCATTGAGGAACTGGAGCGGGAACGGCATACGAAAGCGGCGTACATCGAACGTATTGACACCCTGTTAGATCTGTGCGAGGAGTTTGTGCAGGCGAAAGTAGAACGTGTATCGGAGGCGGTAAACGGACGGTTTGAGCTGGTGTCGTTCCGGTTGTTCAACGAAGCGTATAACGGCAACTTGCAGGATTGCTGCGATCCGGTTGTGGACGGTGTGCCGTATGGTGACCTGAACAGTGCAATGCAGATTAACGCCGGTTTGGACTGCATCCGTACATTGTCTGAGTTCTACGGAGTACGCGTACCGCTCTTTGTAGATAACGCGGAATCTGTCACAGAATTATATAACGTTGACACACAGGTCATTCGACTGGTTGTGTCAGAGGATGACGCAGAATTGAGGTGTGAATTATGAGCTTGAAGCTCAAACAGAAGAAACGTTCCATTGTACCGCCATTGTCTGGCGGTACATATCTGGCGACGTGCATCGGCGCGATTGATGTCGGTGAACAGTATAACCAGAACTTCAACAATTACACAGATAAATTGATGCTGTTGTTTGAAGTTGCCGGTGAGACAGTTGATGTGGACGGAGAAGCAAAGCCGCGCTGGTTATCTATCGAGTACACAGCAAGTCTGAACGGAAAGGCAACTCTGTACAAGCATCTGGTATCATGGCTCTCCCGCGAATTCACAGAGGAAGAATTAGACGAGAATGGCGACGGTTTTGACATTGCGTCTATGCTGGGAATGCCCTGTATGTTGACGGTGATTGCGAAAGAGGGCAAAAACGGCACTTACAACCGAATTGAGAATATCGCTGCGCTGCCAAAGGGCATCTCCGCGCCGCAGACGGAGGGAGAACTGCTGGCATATGACATTGATGAGCGAGACGAAGAGGTCTTTCAGAAGTTACCGGAGTGGATCCAGAACAAGATAAAGAAGTCCACGCAGTTTGCGGAAAATCCACCGGAGGACAATCTGGACCGTGGCGAAGAACAGGCGACAGAGCAAGAGACGGCGGAAGAGGAGTGCCCGATATGACATTTGTGCCGCTTGCCAGCTCCAGCAAAGGCAATGCTTATCTGCTCTCCGATGGAGAGACGAATATCCTGCTGGAAGCCGGTCTGGTATTAAAAGAGCTGCGCCGCAGGTGCCCAATACCACTCGGCGATGTGGATGCGGTGTTTGTAACGCATGAACACATGGATCATGCAAAATGCGCGAAACGACTTTGCGATATGGGAGCGCCAGTATATATGTCGGAAGGCACTGCGGTTGCACTGGAAATGGAAAATGCAAACGTCATGGATGTGCATGAGAAAGTGGAGATCGGAGCATTGCAAGTCACTGCGTTTGACACATATCACAACACGGCACAGCCGTTTGGATACGCGATTGAAGATCTTCGGACAAAGGAACGCCTGCTGTTCGCGGTGGATACGGTGAATCTGAATGTTCGATGGAACGGATTGACACAGATTGCTATTGAATGCAACTATGCGGATGACTTGTTAGGAAGACTAACTCGATTGCCGGACAAAGTGAAAGCCAGAATTCGGCGCAGTCATATGGAGATCGACACGGCGATTCGGTATCTGCGTAAGCTGGATTTGACCTCTGTGCGAACGATATGGTTACTGCACATGTCATCTGCCAGTGGCGACGCAGGACGATTTCGTGAACGGTTTGAACGAGAGTTCCCCGGCATTACAATTCATATTTGCGAAGAATAGAAAGGAGACATGACAATGCTGAAAATTGACATGCAGACCGGCGAAACGATTAAATGCAGCTTGCTGGATCTGATGGACGGTGGCGTGAAAGAGCTGGCGGATTTGAACTTACAGCGTGTACTGGAGAACATGCGTGATGTAAACACGGATCCGAAGAAAGCACGGAGCATCACCGTGAAGTTTACGTTTGCCGGAAATGAAGACCGAGATTCCGTGGCATTGAGGGTGCAGGTGGAAAGCAAACTTGCGCCGGTTAAGCCGGCAGAGACTACGCTGGACATTGGCAACGAAGGCGGGCGTGTGGTTGCAGTAGAACGCCCCAAAGTCACACCGGGACAGCTGCGTATGGACACGCAGGCGAACAACGTTACATCAATTAAGGCACAGGCATAACAGGAGGTAATGAATTATGCTGAAAGCAGCTATTGAAAAGATTTTGGAGTTGAATGAACCGAATGTAC
>CAVBHI010000205.1:0-16041 GCA_963595115.1 bacterium | reverse complement strand
GCGATGCCCAAGCGGCTGATAACGCCCGCCAGATGCTCCAGACGCAGATGCAGCGGGCTGTCCCGCCCCTCCTCCTGTACCTGACTTGCCATCCCGCCGTAGGTCGTCTGCATTCCAACTGCAGTGACCTCCATCTCGCCCTCGCCGGATAAAATCACCCCGCCGCGCTGCAACTTCGACTGCGTTGGATTCAACCGAATTTCGCGACTCTCGCCGGTCAAGGCAGACAAGTCGGCTTGCAGCTCCCCACGCAGCAGCACCCCGTCCGCCGGAATTCGCTCCCCGCTTTGCAGCAGCACGCGGTCTCCCACCACCAGCTCTTCCACCGGAACAGAGACAAGCACCCCGCCGCGCCGAACGCGCACCTGCATCCGCGCCGCCTCCTCCTGCATCCGCTGAAACGCCGCGTCGCTTCCGTATTCCGACAGAGCGGAGAGAAACGTCGCCAAAAAAACCGCCGCCGCAATTCCTGCCGTCTCAAACCACGGCGCACCCCGCAGCAGAAACAGGGCGTTAATCGCCAGCGCGATCAGCAGGATGCGGATGATTGGATCGCCGAACCCCGCCAGCACTTTCTTCCAGAACCCGCTGCGCGCCTGCTGTTCCAAGGCATTGCTCCCGTGCTCTCTGCGCGAACGCGCCACCTCCTGTGCGCTCAGCCCGCCGCTTCCTGTCATCGTCATCCCTCCTGTGCTTTCGCTCTCCTCTGTGTCCTTCAGTGTATGCGGACGCGCCGCCAAAAAGACCGCCACACAGGCTTTGGATTGCGAGCCACGGTGTTTTCGTGCTATACTGACCTCAACATCATATCGTCAAATAACAAACCAATTTGAGGTGATTTACTATGTTTTTTAAGCGACGTCGACGCAAACCTGCCGCTCCGCCGGAGGACGTGCGCTTTCCGGAGCCAATGAACCCTGCTCTGTACGGTCGGCTGGTGGACGGAGAGCTTCCGACCGGCTGGCTGGAATTTCACAGTGCCTTTTTGACCCCTCGCGACGAAATGCTGCGTGAGCTGGAGCAGGAAAGCCAAGCCGCTCCCGACGAACCGTCCGCCGCCGCGCTGCATGAGCAATATCTCGCCGCCTTTGACACATACCGTGCGGAGTGCGCAAGCCGAAGCGAGTGCTTTGTCAAATATTTTTCCGACACGCACGGCGGACACGATGCGCCGCACCGCCACTGGCTGACACAGCATCCGCCGTGCTGACCGCCCGTTTTTCCGCAAAAAAACAGAGCCGGAAGGTCTATCCTTCCCGCTCTGCTGCTACGCTCTGCCATGCAGTTCATCGTTACATTGTTATTTTTATTCCGTCTGGAGAAAGCCTGTGACCAGCATCTGGTCGCGCGCGGTGCGAATCATCACGTCCAGCACCTCATCCTCCAGTTCCCCTTCTGCCCGGAAGCTAACCTCCTCTTCCGCTAGACGGAGCACACCTTGAAAGCTGCGCTTATTCCCCTCCACTCGGACATCGGACAGCGGCAGCGGATGACCATACAATTCGATCTCCCCTGTTCCCTGTACGCCGTCATGTTCCAGTTGAAGCGCACCTGTCAGCAATCCTACACGACTATCCAGAAAAATCTGATATACCTCGCGCATGTCTGCCCCTCCTTTCCGTGGTTTCCACATTTTTCGTTCTATTTGCCTATCAAAGTTATTATAAATCACCAATGCTTTTTCTTCAATGGACACGATGTCCTATATCCTCATTTTTATCACATTTTTTGCAAAATACGGCAGTCATTTTGAAACTTTTACAGTCTGTTCATAACTCGAACATATCCAAAACACATTTTTCCGTTATCCTATTAGCATACTTTACCGCATACTTTAATACGAGGGAGGGTACTGCCGAATGGAGCACTATACAGCAAAACGACCATTGGATCGCAGACAGCGTAAGTCTCGCGAGGCCATTCAGAACGCGCTGCTAGAGCTGCTGCGCACCAAGCCGCTGGAACAGATTACGATCAGTGAGCTGTCAATCAAAGCAGATGTCAACCGCAAGACGTTTTACAATAACTACCACAACATTTCGGAGGTGCGGGAAGAGCTGCACAATTATTATCTGGATCAGATTTTCTCCCTCATCAAGGAGAAACGACCATCGATGGAGGTCAGCGGCAGCTTAGAGGACTTCTTTTGCAGCTTCTGCCGCGGATTGCGCGATCGACAGGAGCAGCTGCTACTGATTTTGGACTGCGACGAGCATCTCAGTCTTACCAATCGGCTCAAGGATACGATTATGCCGTATTTGCAGCGCAATTTGTCTGCCCACGGGCAGAGCGCCGCTTTCTTACCGTATCTTCTGGAATACATCATTCACGGACTGGCATCCATTATTAATCTCTGGCTGCACGCTTCCCCGCAGATGAGTGACGAGGAATTTGCCCATCTCGCTGCGGCGCTGGTGCGCTCAACCATGACCAGCTTTAACTAGGGGCGTATCTGCGCCGTCGAGCTGTTTGACACGTTCCGCAGGGTCAGGCTGTCGCCTGGTTACAATCGTTTGCTTTCCACAACGGATTTCCTATGATTTGACCTTGATTCGTCTCGCCCTTATGAAACGCACGTCCTCTTCTCGATTTTCAGATAACGCCAAAACGATTCCGCATCGGGAGCGCATTGTCTCTCGACCAACGGAATCCATTTTGCATATTACGGCAGATTTTTCCCCACTCTGTCGGCGAAAGGATTCAAACCATGGGCAAGATTATTGGAATTGACCTCGGCACAACCAACAGCTGTGTCGCGGTCGTGGAGGGCGGAAAGCCGACGGTTATCCCCAACAGCGAGGGCGGACGCACCACCCCCTCTGTCGTCGCGTTTACGCCGGAATGGGAACGCCTTGTCGGCAGCACCGCCAAGCGGCAGGCAGCCATTCATCCGGAGCTGACCGTCTCCTCGGTCAAGCGGAAAATGGGCTCCGGCGAAACCATTCGACTGGGACAGCGAGATTTCCACCCCCAGGAAATCTCCGCCATGATTCTATCCAGTCTCAAGCAGGACGCCGAGACATTTCTCGGCGAACCGGTAACACAGGCGGTAATTACCGTTCCTGCCTATTTTAACGATGCCCAACGGCAGGCTACCCGCGATGCCGGCACCATTGCCGGACTGGAGGTCTGCCGCGTCATCAACGAACCGACTGCCGCCGCGCTGGCATACGGACTGGACAACGAATCCGAGCAAAAGGTTCTGGTATACGATCTGGGCGGCGGTACGTTTGACGTATCCATCATTCAGATCGACCACGGCATGATTCAGGTGCTGTCCACCTGCGGCGACAACCATCTCGGCGGCGACGACTTCGATGCCCGCATTGCTGAGCATCTGGCGGCGCGCTTCCGCCAGAGCACCGGTGTCGCGGTCAAAAAAGATCCGGCGGCGATGCAACGCATCTATGAGGCGGCGGAGCAGGCGAAAAAGCAGCTGTCTGCTTCTCAAAGCGCCGAGATTCGCCTCCCGTTTTTGACCATGCGGCAGGGTGAGCCGGTACATCTGGAAACCACTCTCACCCGATCCGAGTTTGAGTCCATGACCATGGACTTAATCGAACGAACCGTGCAGCCGGTCGAAACCGCACTGCGTGATGCGCATTTATCCTATTCCAACCTCAACCGCGTGCTGCTCGTCGGCGGCTCGACCCGCATTCCGGCGGTACAGCGCCGCGTGCGCCAGCTGACCGGCTTAGAGCCAAGCAAGGCGCTGAATCCGGATGAGTGCGTCGCCCTCGGTGCGGCGGCGCAGGGCGGTAAGCTCGGCGGGGCGCTTGTCGTGATGGAAAACGGCGAATCCAAGCAATTCGGCACGGATCTGCTGCTCATGGATGTTACACCAATGACACTGTCCATCGAGACCATCGGCGGTGTCGCCACACACTTAATCGAACGAAACACCCCGATCCCAGCGCATTATTCTCAGATTTTCACAACTGCCGGTCCGTTCCAGCGTTCGGTAGAAATCAAGGTATTGCAGGGCGAGCGTCCGCGCGCCCGCGACAACAAGCTGCTCGGCACATTCCGTCTCTCCGGCGTCAAGCGTCTGGGCGGACGACCGCAGATCGAGGTCACGTTTGACATCGACGTCAACGGCATCGTACAGGTTTCCGCCAAGGATCTCGCCACCGGCAAGCAGCAGTCTATCACCATTCAAGACAGCAGCAACCTGACACCGGATGAAATCGAACAGGCACGGCGCGACGCTGAGCAATATGCCGCGTTTGAAGCGCAGAAGAAGCGCAATCTGGAGCTGCTCAACGAGGCGGAATCGCTGCAAAACGCCGTCAAAGCCGGACTCAAAACCGAAGCCGGCAAAACACTGGACAAAGTCGTTCGGCACGGCATTCAGGAACACAGCAAGGCGCTGCACAGTCTGACCAAGCGCGCCAATCCCAACACCGGCGATGTGGCATACGACGCAATTGCGCAGGAGATAACGCAGCTGCGGTTTGCTGCACAGACGATTTTGTGAGACGCTTCGCCGCACGGCGGTATTCCCCTGCGGCGCGGCGAGAAAAATCCGCTTACATGATTGCACCCGCAAAATGGAAACAGGGCAGGAAATCAAGTTCTTCCTTGATTTCCTGCCCTAAGATTTTGCCTTTTTTCAGAACATGCCGTCCTGCTTCATCCGCAGATTGTCACACGATCTCGCCGGTGATAATCCACGGCGCAGGCTGTGTTTCAAAGATATTTTTGGAATTCAGATTGGAAATTGCAACCTGCATAATCTCCATATTCTGAATGCCGAACTTCTCAAAGATCGCCGGAATGCGGCACAGAAGATTCATCTCCAGCGTGTAAACCGTGAATTTCATCTTCGGATTGACCTTCAGCAGATTCTCGATCTCCTGCTCCAGCTTTCCGGTTGCCACAATGAACGCCTGATTCGGCACCGGCAGCTTAATCAGCGAATCCGCGTCGCAATTCTCAATGATCTCAACATTGTGCAGACCGAATTTCTCCACGTTGTCTTCCATGGACTGACGGTCATACTTGTCGTACTCCACAGTGATAATCGTGCCTTCGCTGGCAATCATCGCACATTCGACCGCGATGCTCTCACCGCTGATGATGCAGATGTTTTCCTGCTCGTCAATATCCAGCATACTGATAATGATCGCACGAATCTCACTGCCGACATAGCGAACCGAGCCGCGCGAGAATCGCTCATTGCGCAGACCAAAGCGGCGATGGCTGTGCGCATTGTCGTTGATAATCAGGATTGCCGTCGGCTCGGTGATTTCAAGGTTGATGCACTCACGCACAACGCTCGGCTGCACGTCGCCCTCCGGCTCTAAGCCCGGCTTAAACCAAATCTCACATTCGCCAAGTCCCGCCTGCCACATATCGTAAAACAGATTCTGGTTATCCGCTCCGGCAAAGACCAGTACGCGGCGGTTGGCTTCCACCGTATGCAGGACGTTCTTCTTTTTCTCCGTCGTATCAATAATCTGTACGCGCTCCAGATTCAAATCGGTTTTCTCCGAAAAGAACTTCAGCCACGCAAGAATACGGTCGTTGGTATAGATGGATGTGTTAATATGCTTTTCCATATCAGTTGCCCTCCCGTGGATGTTCTATGTACTTATCATACCATGTTTTTAGCTATTTTGCAAAAACAAATCCAGTGTTTTTTGTGTTTTTTGTCAGCTATGCGCACAACCGACGCTATTATTTTGTTTCACTTACGTGGATTAGGAAGTAATCGTTGGTTTTTCCTCTCTTTTCTGTTATAATGGCGGTAAAGTATCTCTTCCCCCAATCAATCGGGAGGAATTCTCAAGGAGTGTTATTATGCAGCAATCTCGTGGAAGCTTTTCCGGTCGTATCGGCTTTGTTCTTGCCGCTGCCGGTTCTGCTGTCGGTTTGGGAAATCTGTGGCGATTCCCTTACCTTGCAGCCAAATACGGCGGCGGCACCTTTCTGCTCGTCTATCTGATTTTGGCTGTCACTTTCGGCTTTTCTCTGCTGATCGCAGAAATCGCCATTGGTCGCCGCACCGGTCTGAGCTGTCTCAATGCGTTTGGCAAGGTGAACCGTCACTTTGGTTTCGCCGGATTTATTGCCACCATTGTGCCGACCATTATCATGCCGTATTATTGCGTTATCGGCGGCTGGATCGTCAAATACCTGATGGTCTATATCACCGGCGAGGGCGCGGCGGCGGCGCAGGACGGTTATTTTTCCGGCTTCATTTCGTCGCCGATCCCGCCGCTGGTGTACTTTATCATCTTCCTGACGCTGTCAGCGCTTATTGTATCGTTCGGTGTCGAAAAGGGCGTTGAGGCTGTCAGCCGTGTTCTGATGCCGATTTTGGTCGCGCTGTCCATCATTATCTCGGTGTACATCTGTACCCGTCCGGGCGCACTGGGCGGCATTGGCTATTATCTCATCCCGAACATGGCGCACTTCTCCATCAAGACGGTGCTTGCCGCAGTCGGTCAGCTGTTCTTCTCCATGTCGCTTGCCATGGGCATTATGGTAACATACGGTTCTTATATGCCGCGCTCGACCGATCTGGAGGGCGCTGTCGTACAAATTGAGATCTTCGACACCCTGATCGCCTTCCTCGCCGGTCTGATGATTATTCCGGCAGTCTATATGTTCTCCGGCGGCGATGAGAGCGCGATGAGCGCCGGTCCCGGTCTGATGTTCATCACCATTCCGAAGGTATTCAACGACATGGCAATGGGACGGGTGATTGGCGCGATCTTCTTCCTTCTGGTATTCTGCGCCGCACTGACCTCTGCCATTTCCGTCATGGAAGCGGTTGTATCGAGTATGTGCGACAAATTCCATATGCCGCGCTTGCGGGCGTGTATCCTCTTCTATGTATTCTGTCTTGCTCTCGGTGCGCTGTGCACATTGGGCTACGGTCCGTTGGCTACCTTCACGCTGCTGGGTATGCAGATTCTTGACTTCTGCGACTTTGTCACCAACAGCGTCCTGATGCCGATCGGCGCTATCATCACCTGTATCCTGATCGGCTGGGTCGTCGGCACCAAGTATATCTCGGACGAAGTGCATCAGTCCTCTGACTTTAAGCGCGAGCCGGTATTCTGCATTATGATCAAGTGGTTTACCCCGATCTGCCTGATTACCATTCTGGCAACGTCGATACTCAGCGCATTCGGTCTGTTCTCCTTCTAACCAACCATCGAGTAGAACACCATCCTGCAGTCCCTCTGACCTGTGTCGGAGGGACTGTTTTCGTTGACAACGCTTTGAGAATCTGGTACTGTACTTACAGGGACACTTGTTCCCAATTCGCACAGGAGGACTTTGTTATGAGCAGACAAAAAAAGCAGAAAAAGACCGTGCACGAACGCAGAGAAGCCGCCTCAAAGCGCGCAGCAGAGCGCAAGCAAAAGGACGACCGTCTGACCTACATCATGCTCTGTGTCGTCGCTGCCATCTTCATCGCCTTTCTCATTCGCATCGTGCTGCTTTGACGATGCCCAACTCCGTCAAAGCCTTGAAAAAGCAACATGAATTGCTGTGCCATTTCACTCCGTCCCGCCGTAGCTTTGCCGAAGCGGCACTCCTGTTTTCGTTTTCGGATCGCACGTAATTTGTTTACAAAGTATCCCTTGCATTTTCCCCGCGTTTGCGTTATACTACATTAGCACTCAATAGTGTTGAGTGCTAAAATTTGATTTTTCAACGCAGAAAGGATCGATATATATGGCTAAGCAGCAATTCCAGGCGGAATCCAAGCGTTTGCTCGACATGATGATCAACTCGATCTACACGCACAAGGAAATTTTCCTGCGTGAGCTGATCTCCAACGCAAGCGACGCGGTGGATAAACGCCATTTCCGCGCCCTGACCAATACCGACCTCGCTCCGGCTGGCGGGTACGAGATTCGCATCACACCGGATGAGAAGGCTCGCACGCTGACCATTGAGGACAACGGCATTGGCATGACGCAGGACGAGCTGGAACACAACCTCGGCGTTATCGCCCAGAGCGGCTCGCTCCAGTTCAAGAAGGACAACGATGCCACGGAGGATGTGGACATCATCGGACAGTTCGGTGTCGGCTTCTATTCCGCGTTCATGGTGGCATCCCATGTCACCGTCATCTCCCGCTCGGCAGACGACACGCAGGCATATCGTTGGGATTCCGACGGCGCAGACGGCTTTGAAATCATCCCGACCGAAAAGGACAGCATCGGTACGCAGATCATTCTGACCATGAAGGAGTCCTCGGAGGAGGAGAATTACGATGATTATCTCCAGACCTACACCCTTCAGTCTCTGATCAAGAAGTATTCCGACTATATCCGCTACCCGATTCGTATGGTTGTTCCGCACTCCAAGGTAAAGCCGAAGCCGGAGGATGCGCCGGAGGATTACAAGCCGGAGTATGAAACCGTCTATGAGGACGAGACGCTCAACTCCATGGTTCCGCTGTGGAAAAAGCCGAAGGGAGACATCACGGAGGAGGAATACAACCAGTTCTACAGCGAGAAGTTCTTTGACTTCATGCCGCCAGCTCATGTCATTCACACCAAGACCGAGGGTCTGAGTGCATCGTACAGCGCCCTGCTGTTTATCCCGCAGAACCCGCCATATGATTATTACAGCAAGGATTTCAAGCGCGGCTTGCAGCTGTATGCATCCGGCGTCCTGATTATGGATAAGTGCGAGGATCTGATTCCGGAGTATTATTCCTTTGTCCGCGGTCTGGTTGACTCGCCGGATCTGTCGCTGAATATCTCGCGTGAGATTTTGCAGCACGATCGCCAGCTCAAGGCAATCGCCCTGAGTTTGGAGAAGAAAATTCACTCCGAGCTGCTCAAGCTGATGAAGGATGACCGCGAGAAGTACGTTTCCATTTGGAAGAACTTCGGTCTGCGCATCAAGGTCGGCGCATATGACAACTATGGCGCGAACAAGGAGAAGCTGCGCGACCTGATGATGTTCTACTCGGCAAACGAGCAGAAGTATATCACCCTGCAGGAGTACCGCGAGAAGATGCCGGAGCAGCAGGAGGAAATCTACTACGCCGCCGGTGCAAGCATCGAGAAGATCGACAAGCTGCCGCAGGCAGAGGCGGTTCGCAAGCACGGCTTTGACATTCTGTATCTGACCGATGACATTGACGAGTTCGTCATCTCCGTACTCGGCAAGCACGACGAAAAGAGCTTCCGTTCCATCGCATCCGGTGAGCTGGATCTTTCCACAGAGGATGAGAAGAAGGAAGCCGAGAAGAAGGAAGCGGACAATCGTCCCATGTTCGACCTGATGAAGGAAGCGCTGAACGGCAAGGTAAAGGACGTGCGCCTGTCCTCTCGTCTGGTCAGCAATCCGGTCTGCCTGACCACCGAGGGCAATCTGTCCATCGAGATGGAGAAGGTTCTCAACGCCCTGCCGGATCAGCACGGTGTCAGCGCAGAAAAGATTCTGGAGCTGAACAGCGAGCATCCCATCTTTGCAACGCTGTGCAAGCTGTACAAGGAGAATCCGGACAAGCTCAAGCTGTACACCTCTCTGTTGTACACGCAGGCTCTGCTGATTGAGGGTATGCCGATTGAAGATCCGGCTGCTTTCTCTGATGAAATTTGCAAGCTGATGGCAGAATAATCCTCTGCCTTACCCATTTCCGTCCCGCCGAAATGACCTCCTCGGCGGGGCGGTTTGTTTTGCCCTCTTTCCGATGCGTTCGCTTCGCTGAAAACATCTTGCATTTTTTCCCTGTCTGTTTTACTATAGAAAACGAAGAAAGAATCAGGAAAGGAATCTGTTTATGAACATCAACAACCCAAACCGTTTTGGTACGCTGATGATGCTGGGCGCATCGCTCTGTTTCTCCACCGGCGGCATTCTATGTAAGTTTATCCCGTGGTCGCCGCTGACCATCAGCGGTGTGCGCAGCATTTTCAGCCTGCTGATTTTCGGTCTGTATCTGCTGCTGACCCACCACAAGCTCAAGCTCAATCCCACCGTGCTGTTCGGCGCACTGTGCATGTTTGGCGTCTCGACCCTGTTCATCGTCGCCAACAAGCTGACCACTGCCGCCAACGCCATTATCCTGCAATATACCGCGCCGGTATGGATTATTCTATTTATGGCGATCTTTTTCCATGTTCGCCCGAAAAAATTGGATCTGTTGACTATCGTCATTGTGGTTGCCGGTATCGTCTGCTTTTTCCTAGACAGCATCGGTGCGGGCAGCATGACGGGCAATATCTGTGCCGTTCTCGCCGGTACCTGCTACGCCGTTGTGTTCATGCTCAACCAGTTCCCCAAGGGCGACAGCATTTCCTCTATTTTTTTCGGTCAGGTCATCGCTGCCATCGTTTTGTCTCCGAATGTTATGCAAGAAACCAATTTTGAACCGAAAACGCTGCTTGCCGTCTTTCTGCTCGGTGCGGTGCAGGTCGGCTGTGCGTATATTTTCTTCTCCCTCGGTACAAAGTACATCCAGCCAGTCACGGCATCGCTCATCAACGGACTGGAGCCGGTGCTCAACCCGATTTGGGTCGCACTGTTCTATGGCGAGCTAATTACTCCGCTCTCGCTGGTCGGCGCGGTCATCGTCATCGGCGCTATCTTGATTTACAACATTATCGGCGCACGTCTATCGCAGCCTGCCTGACGCAGAACGAACCGGAATCGCTGTGGGAACAAATCCCGCAGCGATTTTTTCTGTCCGCATGGAGCGTTCTTGCCTGATTTTCTTTTCCATGTTATACTAATTATAACATCCCCTTGCAAGACACCGTGTCAAAGAAAGGACAGGATTCCTATGGCAGATTACACGCATCTCTTCACGGCATGGAAGCTGGATCGCTTCTGCATTCAAAATCGTATCTGCGTCCCACCGCTGGTCATCTATTCTTGGAGCGATGACACCGGACACGTCACCGATAAGCACATCGCGCACTATCGTGCGCTGACCACCGGCGGCGCCGGGCTGGTCATTCAAGAGGCCACCTGCGTCTGTCGGGAGGGGCGTCTCACGCTCGACCAGCTGGGCATTTGGGAGGACGGACAGAAGGAAGGCTTATCCCGCATCAAGGACATTCTGCACGAAGCCGGTATGCCGGCGATCGTTCAGCTCAGCCACGCCGGTATTCTCGCCAAGCGTCCGGAGGATCGCGTCGCACCGAACGAATTCACCTGTGAATTTGCCGGTGTGCGCACGGCGCGCGGCTTAACGGTATCCGAAATCCACCGCATTGAGCAGCAATTCATCAATGCCGGACGGCGTGCGTATGAAATCGGCTACGACGGCATTGAGCTGCACGCCAGCCATGGCTATCTGCTCAGCAATTTTATGAACACCACCATGAACCAGCGCACCGATGAATACAACGCCAGGGACAACCTTATCATGAAGAACATCATCACAGGCATACGCCGCGTGACCTCTCCGGATTTTCTCATCGGTGTGCGCCTGGGCATTCACGAGCCGACACTGGATGTCGGCATCGGCAACGCAAAAATGCTGGAGCGCTTGGGGGTTGCGTTCATTGACGCGTTCTATGGCTGTGAATGGACGGCAAACCCCAAGACACCGGAGGGCTACCCGTTCAACGCCTCCATCTACAGCGCGAAAATGGTCAAAAAGGAAGTTTCCATTCCGGTCTTTGCCGTGCTGGAGATCAGCTCCGGTGAACAGGCGGAAGCCATTCTCACCGATACCGGTGTTGATATGGTTGTAGTCGGACGCGGATCTCTCGTCAATTACAGCTGGGGCAACGATGTTCGCGCCGGACGCGATCCCGGTCACTGCCTACATTGCTCGCTGTGTCAGTGGAAGGTTGAGCCGGAACACTGTCCGGGACGCAAGCTGCTGAAGAAACAACGCGAACAGTCGTAACCGACTTTCGGTATTATGCTATCGCAAGCGTGCCGTTTCTTCCACATCAAAACCTCCGATTTGCATTCCTGCAAACCGGAGGTTTTTTCTATACCATATTGTTTATGCGCGTTTAATAGCCATATCCAAAGCTATTGCCGCTGCTGTTCTCATTGCTGTTTCCGTTACCATAACCATAGCCGTAGACACCGCCCTGCTGTCCGGAGGAATTGCCGGACGAATCCGACGAGTCGGAGGACTCGGTGCTATCCTGCGTTGAGGATGAGCTGCTGGTCAAATCGTTCTGATCCACCAATTTAATCTTAATCTTCTTGGTCTTGCCGGAGCGGTATATCGTCAGCGTCATCTTATCGCCCGCCTTGCACTCCTCCTTGATTTTGTTAATATCACTCATCGTGGAGATCGTCGTTCCATTGACGGCGGTAATAATATCGTTCGCCTGTACGCCCTTCGTATAAGCGTCCGATGCCTGATCAACGCTGGACACCAGCACGCCCTGCGGAACGTCATAGTACTGCGCCATAGCCTCGCTGATGTCATAGCCACTGATGCCAATCGCCGGACGTCCGGTGACGTGCCCATAGGCAATCAGTTCATTGACAATGTCCTCTGCCGTGCTCATTGGAATAGCAAAGCCCATGCCCTCAAAGCTGGCGTCCGACGAAGAGCTGGACGAAAGCTTGGACGAGGTGATACCGACAACCTGACCATACTTGTTAATCAGTGCGCCGCCCGAAGAACCCGGATTGATCGCCGCGTCAGTCTGAATCAGCGTCATAACACGGTCATTGATCGTGACATCACGGTCGATGGCAGAAACAAAGCCGCCCGTAAAGCTGTTCTGGAACTCAACGCCGCCCGGCGAACCGATTGCATAGCAGCGGTCACCAACCGTCAAATCGTCCGACTTGCCAAACTCGGCAACCGTCAGCTCATCCTTTGTGTTGATTTTGAGTACCGCCAAATCGGTCTGAGAATCTGTGCCCACCAATTCCGCTTCATACTGTGTGCTGTCGCTCGTGATGACGGTAAACTTGTTGCCGCCCTCAACGACGTGCTCATTTGTGATAATATAGCCGTCGCTGCTCATGATGACACCTGAGCCGGATGCTTCGCTTCCCACGGTGATGTCATCAACGACAATGCTGACAATCGACGGAGAAACCGTCTTATAGATCTCCGTGCTGGTCAGACCATCGTCGCTCTCCTCGCCCGAACCGGTGTTTTTGGTCTCACTGATCTGTACCTTGGTCGAGTCCGCCGGAAGTCCACTTCCGGATTCCGTTGTTGTGCTTGCCGCACTGCTGTTGCCAAGACTGCTGAAATCCAGTCCGCCGCCTGCTACCATGCCGCCAACAAAAGCAACGACCGCAATGACGGCTGCCAGTGCAATGATCTTCGGACCCTTTCCGCCTTTTTTCGGTTTCTTCGGATCGTTTCCGGATCCGTGCGGTCTTCCCCACTGGCTGTACGGATTTCCTGCTGCGCCATTCGGATTACTCTGGCTGTTATACGTTCCACCCTGTCCGTAGGGGTTGTCCTTTGCGCCGTTCGGCGTACTTGTCTCGCCGCCAGCAGCGCTTCCGGTATTCTGTTGATACGGATTTCCCTGCTGAGAGCCTCCAGCCGATGCGCCGCGAACCGGTGTCTGATACGGTGTCCTGTTCTCCTGCTCTTCCTTATCCGACGGTGTATTTTTGTTAAACTCGTCCATGAGTGATTCCTCCTCTCGTGTTCTGTACTCATTGTACGATACAAATATGGTCTTTCCTTGTCACCTATGTTAAAATTATGTGTATTTTATCGAGGTGACATTCAAACTGCTCCCCAGCCTTTTGCCAGAGAGCAGTTTCGTGTTAGTTCTGTGTCAAACCGGGAACATTGCTGCTTCCTGACGGTTGCTTGAGTACCGCCGGAATCGTAAAGGAAAACTCGGTTTCATTATCGTGCGAGCGCACAGAAATATCGCCGCCATGCAGAATAACAATCGACTTAACAAAGTACAAACCAAGCCCTGCGCCGGTTCGATCCATACTGCGGGAACGATCCACTTTATAAAATCGGTCAAAAACATGCGGCAGATCCTCCTGCGGAATCGACGAACCGGTGTTGCGAACGGAGAAATATGCCATTCGCCCTTGCACCTCAGAGCGAATGGTCATCGTACCGCTCTCATTGACAAACTTCACCGCATTGTCAATCAGGTTATAAACCACACGGTAAATTAAATCACGGTCACCATTCGCGGTCAGGAAGTCCTTTAATTCGACATCGACATCAATCTTCTTTTCCTCCAGCTGTTTTTCAAAGCTGAGCAGAACCTGAATCGCCGTTTCCGAAAGGTCAAACGGTACCGGTGTGATCACCATCTCACCCGACTCAATCCGCGCCGTCTCCAGCATTCGCAATACCATGCGACTCAACCGATGAGATTCCTGTGAGATAATCTCCAAATACTGCTGATGCTTCTCTGGCGGAATTGTGCCATCCAGCATACCGTCAGCAAAGCCACTGATCGAGGTCATTGGCGTTTTCAGCTCGTGGGATACGTTTGCCACGAAATTGCGCGACAGCTCTTCCTGCTGACGCATGGTGGAAATCATTGTATTAAAGCTTTCCGCCAGCTCATCAATTTCATCACAATTATTTTCCTCTGCCACACGAACATCAAAATCACCGCGGGTGAATTGCTTCACCGCTTGTACCATCCCCTTGAGCGGACGAGTCAAAATCGAGGTCAAAAACCAGCTGATAATCAGCGTCAGAATCAAGGTAATAAAAATGATGATGACATAGCTGTGCATTACATCGCTCATCAGCCCCATCGTATCCGTGGAGGATGATGCGGCGATGACCAATGCAATGGTTTTGCCATTGGAATCCGCGCACCGTCGTCCGGCAATATAATAATTTTCAGAAAACAGACCGTTTAAGTTGCCCAGATCAAAAAACCTGTCATTGGTGTTCAGCTGTGCAGTCAAATCCTCGCTCAACGTTCCCATCGTTTTATCCGATTGACTGCTATCCTCGGCAATCTTACCACTATCTTCATCCGCACGAATTTCGATTCTACCCTTTGGATTCGCAATCAAAATTTGACAAGAGGAGCTTGCCGCCATCTGCTGAAGATACACCGTCAGGCTTTCCACGCTTTCCTCATCCTGATACAGCTGCGGATTGCGCTCAACCAATGACTGCACATTATTGACCGTTGTCTCCAGCTGTGATTTTTTCTGAACCACGGAATAGCGACCAATCTGTGCCAGAAACACGCTGCCGGCAAACGTAAAGCTGACAAGAATCAGCACAGCAAATGCAGCATACGTTTTGACAAACAGATTTCTCATGTCAATCAGTCCTTGTCATCAAAGGTTTCAAACTTATAGCCAACGCCCCACTTGGTAGAAATCTTCCACTTGTCGCTGACGCCGTCCAGCTTTTCACGCAAACGCTTAATGTGTACATCAACCGTGCGGGTATCTCCCGCATAATCAAAGCCCCACACCTCGTCCAGTAGCTGTGCGCGTGTAAACACACGGTTCGGGCTTTGTGCCAGGAAATACAGCAGTTCAATCTCCTTCGGCGGCGCATCCACTCGTTTGCCGTCAATAACCAGATCATACGCCTGCTTGTCAATCGTCAGCTTGTCAAAGGAAATTTTCTGCTTTTTCTCCGGCGCAAATCGTCGGAAAATCGCACGAATGCGCGCGACAACCTCCTGCATGTCCAATGGCTTTACCACATAATCGTCTGCGCCCATTTCCAAACCATTGACCTTGTCAAACGTCTCGCCCTTCGCGGTCATAATAATAATCGGAATTTTGCTCTCCGCACGGACAATCTTGCATACCTGCCAGCCGTCCATAATTGGCATCATGACATCCAGCAGGATCATGTCCGGACTTTCCTCCCGCCATTTCTCCACGCCAACCTGTCCGTTTTCTGCCTCCACAACTTTATATCCCTCACGTTCGAGGTAAAGACGCAGAAGCTCGCGAATATGCGCATCATCTTCTACGATTAGGATTTTCTTTGCCATATTAGAAGTCCCTCCTTGTAATTTATCTTTATTATACGTCATCTGCGGAAAAAAAGGGTGACTATTTTGTGAACTGTTTCACTCGCACGACAAATTCTTCAAAGCACAAAAAAAGTCTGATTTCGTTTGAAATCAGACTTTCTTGTGGAGCTGCTAGGCAGAT
>CAVBHI010000204.1:0-6043 GCA_963595115.1 bacterium | reverse complement strand
GGTATATACAGAGAAAGCATCGGTGTCCCAGATTTGCCAATTGTAGTTGAGCGTACCGGTATCATACGGGCGAGGCTTGCGAACCAGAACATATGGCAGACCAAATAGATTAGCCAGCGAGGTGGATTGATGGCCTGTGTCCATCATTCGGACATGGGGGATAAAATCACCCGGCATGTAGAAGGAGGCAAATTGAATTCCGTAACGGAAGCCCTTCAGCTGTTGAAACAGACCGGCAGCAACGCGCTGTGTAGTCTCCCCATGCTCATCGCCCGGAAACATGCGGTTGATGTCGGAATTGTCCATCGTCCAGAAGCGTTTGCCGATATTCATAGAATAATGATTGACAGAGGGAATGATCAGAATTTCATTCCCTTTTATTAACATGCCACGCTTTTCAAACTGTTGGAGAGTTTTCACCAGCTGAGAGCAGATATATTGCTGTTGAATTTCATTGCCGCGCATTGCGCCGACAATACAGACGGATTTTTCCCCGTGACCGAAACGATAGCCGGCGATTTGCAACGGATCGCGGTAGGGCGACGGAAGCTCAAACAAAATTTCTTTCATCATAATTCATAATCCTCTTCTTCTGTTATCTTTTCACCGAGAATCCGGACGATGAGGGAACCGGAATAGACAACCGGATATTCCCGAAGGGTAAATACAATCCCATCCACGGCAGCGGTAATACGATGAAGGACTTTCCCTTCCGCCGGCGAAACGATGTCACCGAGGTGATCGCCTTGCTTCACCTTTTGCCAGTGACGGACAGCAGGAACAAAAATGCCGGAGCTTTCCGCATGAATAAAGCTGACACGGTGATCCGTAGACAGTACGGGTTCACGCACCGCTGGCGCTATTCCGCTCCAAATTCCCATTTCATATAATAGACGAAAGATACCGTCAACCAGTTGCATACCGTATTCTTGCGTGATGCGCATACCTGCCCCCATCTCGACAGCAAGACAGGGAGTACCTGTCTTGTTGAGACTATAGACAAGTGTAGATTCCAGAACCGTAGCAGAAGAGTTTACCCAAATAAAATCGGCATTAAGCAGTTTTGCATAGGGCAGAAGCCGCTGTGCAAATTCCGAATGAATGCGTACCTGCGGTGTTTCGCGCAGGAAGATGTCAGAGGCGTGAATGTCAATGACCATATCTGCACCCTGCATGTCGTTCATGATCTGTGCAGCAACATATTCTGTCGTTGAACCGGATTCCGTACCCGGAAAAAAGCGATTCATATCCAATCCGGACTGCGGAATTCCGCGGGTAATGGAATCAATACCAAGCGGATTAAGGGCAGGATATACATCGACAACGCCGTGCAATTGCTCCATATGTTCGTTGATACGACGAACCAATTCATAACAGACAAACTGCCCTTCCAGCTCATCACCATGGACACCTGTGACAATGCAAACTCGTTTTGTTTGCGGTGAGACGTCTTCAAGCGGGACGATATGATTTTTTATGACCTTCATGCGTTCATCTACCGGTAGATGAACGGAAACAACTTCTTTTAACATTTCGATTTCACTCACATTCTTCGTTGTGCTCGTCCGCGTTTAGAAAACGGAAACGCGTTGCACAGAGGATAATGGTTAAATAAAAAAGCAAAGACATTCTCATCGAGCGCCTTTGCTTCATTACTGTTATTGTAAGCAGAAATGGCAAGACTGTCAATATAAAAAGATAAGAAATTAAGAGAGAAGTAGACCATTTTTCGTATTGAGTAAGAGGAAAACGGGAAGAAAAGGGAAGCGTTTTCTTTTTTTGTGTTAGAGCATCATTGAAAAAATGGAGTTATTTATGACAGCAGAAAAAAGAGGGAGTAGCACGGAAGAAATGAGATACATATACTGATAAGAGAACATTCCAATAGGGAGGCTTGTTTATGTGCGGGATCGCCGGTATGGTAGGAATGGATTGTGAAGATATTGTTTGCACTCGGATGCTGGAATCCATGAAACGACGCGGACCGGATCAAAACGGGATGTGGAAGAAGGGTGCTGTTACGCTGCTGCACGCGCGCCTGTCTGTTATTGATTTGGAGCATGGCAGTCAGCCGATGCGTTGGGTAGGAGAAGGAAGATCGTGTGTCATTGTATACAATGGCGAGTTGTACAATTCACAGGAATTGAGAAAAAGTTTATTGGATCGTCACCATTGCTTGCAGACGATGTCTGATACCGAACTGGTGCTTCATGCCTATGTTGAGTGGGGAGAGGACTGCGCAAACAGATTAAATGGTATTTTTGCGTTTGCTATTTGGGATTCTGCTCATCATTCGCTGTATTTTGCACGAGATCGGCTTGGTGTAAAGCCGCTGTTCTTTATAGAGAAAAACGGCGGCTTTGCTTTTGCATCCGAAATAAAAACCCTGCTGCTACATCCGGATATACCGGCGCAAATTGATGCAGAGTCCATCTTTCAAATCATGCTGATGGGTCCTGGACATAAGCCGGGGAGCGGAGTACTTTGCGGTATCCGTGAGGTAGAGCCAGCCTGCTGTGGTTGGTTTGATCAAAAGCGAGGATTAAAATTACAACGATACTGGAGTGTCACAGATGCCCCTCATGAGGACAGTGTAGAGAAAACCATAGCAACCGTTCGGGAGTTGGTGCAGGATTCTGTTCAGCGGCAGCTGGTAAGTGATGTGCCGCTGTGTACTTTTCTGTCCGGTGGGCTGGATTCCAGCATTCTTTCGTCTCTGGCAGCGCAGGAATACCGGAAACAGGGGAAAACGCTGCACACGGTTTCCGTTACCTATAAAGACAATCGCTCATTTTTTCATTCCTCGCACTTTCAGCCGAACACAGACGATGATTTCATCGACTTAACGGCGAAAGCAATCGGTACAGAAAATCATTTGATTACGATTGATACACCCGAATTGGTGCAGGCTCTGTTTGATGCCGTAGAAGCACGAGATTTGCCTGGGATGGTAGATGTGGACTCCTCGCTGCTCTTATTCTGCCGACAAATTAAATCACTGGCGACGGTAGCTCTTTCCGGCGAGTGTGCGGATGAGATCTTTGGCGGTTATCCATGGTATCGTGATCCGGAGGTTCGGCGGCGATTCGGATTTCCATGGGCACAGTCAACGGAGTATCGTGCCGGATTCCTGAAGGACGAGTGGAAACAGTATCGTGATCCTATAACATATGTGAACCAGGCATATCAGAGCACCATTGCCAAGGTAAAGACGTTTGAAGGAGATACGGAGGAAGATCGCCGTATTCGTGAAATGACACGTCTCAATATGGAGTGGTTTATGGAAACGTTATTAGATACAAAAGCAACATATACATGAACTCACTTCCAGATGATTTTTATGGGATTATCACCGCCTATAATGATACGATCAATCATAATTCGCGCTAAATCACGCTTTCCGTCGTAAGATAACGTTTGGAACTCTAGTAAAGTTAGACCAAACGGCAGGCGATGTTCAGGCTTGGCAGATGCAATCTCTGCGGTAAGTTTTTCGTGTTCTGCGTCTAACTTTTTCAGTTCAGACTCAATTGCGCGAATGGTAGCAGCTCCGCCGATTTTTATTGCTTCGATTAGATTTTCAGTTTGTTGTTCATTCTCTAATAATTGAATCTTCAACGCGTTGACGTGGGCGTTTGGCACGACATCTTTTGGTTCTTGATCTGTTAGAGAATTTAATTTCGCCTGAATAGCTTCTGCTACATAATCTTCGTAAACTGAAGCATTGCCGTGTATGGCGGTGGAACATGAGCCTACATAGTGAAAACGTTTATAGCACTGGAAATATGTTTTCCCTTTGTTTTGAAAATATGTCACACGCCCACCGCAACCAGAACACTTGAGTAGACCGGCAAGCCAAGTTAACCGACTGCGGACACCGTTTTTTAACGGGCGATTGGAATGCAAACTTTTCTGAACAGAGATGAAAATATCAGAAGGGACTATACCCTCGTGCCGAGCTATTGATAATGTACTTTGCCCGTGTGATGTTTTGCCGCCCTTAACAGTTAAATAGCAGGCGTGTATGCCATCAAACTCGTGCACATCGTTGGCGATTATAGAATTAGAATAGTAGTATGAATATACATCAACATCAGCACGAACATAGACAGGGTTTAAGAGGAGACGTCGAATCTTTAGAGCTCCCCAAAATTCGGATTTTCCGTCGGTTGGAATTCCCTTTTCATTTAGAGCCTTAGCCAAAGTATGCAGAGAGTAAGTGCCATTGGCATACTCGGTGAACATCCAAAGAACGGTGTCGAGTTTTTGAAGTTCTGAGACAAGTATAGACTGCTGTTTTCCGTTGATAAGCTCTTTAGCAATCTTAAATCCATAGGGGGCTTTTCCACCGGCCCATACTCCTGAGTTGGAACGAGCATAACGATTCATTGTATATCGACTGACAATGGTTTCGCGTTCAAGTTGTGCAAATGCCATGATAATAATCACCATAGCACGACCCATAGGAGAGTTTGTATCAAAGGACTCCGTGATGCTGGAAAATTCAACATTATTTGCGTCAAAAGTGTTCCAAAGTAGGCTGAAATCATAGACAGAGCGGGAAATACGATCTAACCGATAACAGAATACACGCTTTATTTTTCCGGATTGGACATCCGACATCATTTGTGTGAATGCGGGGCGTTGCGTATTCTTGCCAGAGTAACCTACGTCCTGATACACAATAGCATTGGAGTCAGCAGAGCGCTGGCAAAGTTGGATTTGCGATTCGATAGAAATGGAATCTTTTTTTTCAATGCTTTGACGCGCATAGATGGCGTCAACTCGGTTGTCAGCAATAGAAGTCATAATATCACCTTTTATTTTCTTGATTCTATAGAATAGTTATAGTAAAATAAAAGGGCAGAAAGAACGTGGAAAGTTTCTCTGCCCTTTGTGTTTGTGTGCTAACCCCAAATGCCAAATATGTATATGAGAAGTTGGTGATGAACGGGGGAGTGAATATGGGTAAAATTAGCCATGAGAAGATAGATATGTTTGCAGTGAGATTATTTTGTTTTTCGTGCAGTTCTCTTGCAAGCATTATCATATTACTTTTAGCTATAAGGCGAATGTACGGAGACTCTCATGATGTATGGATTATATGCATCAGCATTTTAGTGGGAGGAGTCGTTGCATCGGGAAAGTGGTGCAGATCATTAAATAAGTTGTTACATCATGTGTTTCGACTTGAAGAATAATTAGCTGCCGTTATCCTGAGCGGCAGACTCCGAGGTGTTTCTTCGCATAGGAATTACATTGCTAGGATAATCGAGATTGGGATATTCAACTTGAATCGTCTCCTGTAGACGCGCAAGACGTTCAATACAATCAGTATCAACGACCTGCTCCTGAATTTTAAAAGCACTAGTCCCCGTACTTTCACTTTTTAATTTAAATGAAAGTCCCTCGTCTTTACTTTTGTTAAAAGAAAGTTCTATGTTTCCGCCATGTCGGTAGTGAGATATTGCGAATAAAACTATTGAGATTGCAATAGCTATGCCCATCGCGGCTACGGAAATTTCTATAAGACCTGGAGAATGGATGTTTAGTTTAACATCGAGCTGATCTGGCTCATAGTCGATTCCGGCACATCGGCTTACTTCTTGCAGGGCACCATCTAATGAATTCACTAGAGTTTTTAAATCGCTGAACGACATACCATCTGGATGACGTGCATGAATAATAGAATGAAAAGTATCTTCTGTTGTATAAATATCAAAGATGTTACGATTAACGAAGTTTGCAGCGTCGTCAATATTGGAAATTGAGTGATGAGAGCTGAATGCTTTCAATAGATACATATCCATTTGATTTCTGGGAATATGTTTAACCCAGTTGATTTTTCTACGCTTGACAAAAGGGCAGAGCGACAGTTCTGTATCAGGATCATCTTCTAAGTAGTTCGATACATAATCAGGGTCTTCGTAGCACTCGCTGGCGATAATCCCAATAGAAATCTGTTGAGAATTGCGACCGGGGACAAGAACAACATCTCCTGTAGCAAATTCACGAATAAATCGCTTTAGCTTGGTATATATAC
>CAVBHI010000203.1:0-8313 GCA_963595115.1 bacterium | reverse complement strand
GGGTACGGTACAGGACGCACTGGATGCGGCAGGTGTGAAGCTGACAAAAAGGCAATATGTCGAACCGGAAAAAAAGACCTATCTGCAAAATGGGATGGAAATTCACATCCGAAAAAAGCACACCGTAACCGTTGTGGTGGATGGAAAGCGAAAGACGGTCACGACTAGAGCGAAAACGGTACAGGAGCTTCTGGAGAAGCAGGAAATTGAGCGGAAGAGGAACGATACGGTATCACCGAACCAAAGCAAGAAAATTACAGATAAGGTGACAACCATCCGTGTTCGCCGTGTGAAATACAAAAAGATAGAACAGACGGAGAGTATACCGTATGAAACAAAGAAGAAATACTCTTCCGGTATGAAAAAGGGGAAGAGTCGAATTTCGCGGAAGGGGGTCGATGGGAAAAAGAAGGTCACCTATCGCGTGAAATATGTAGACGGAAAGAAGAGCAAGCGAAAGATAATCCAGCAGTGCGTAATCCGAAATCCAGTGGATGAAGTGATTATCTACGGAACGAAGGAAGCGTAGCTGAGACAAGCCACCGTGCAAAGAAAAAGGTCTGCCAATCTCGGCAGGCTTTTTTTGACGACAGACTGTCGTATATTGGCGCGCTCATTGTGAGGTGGAAAAAACAGCGGCGGCATCGCAGCGCAAATTTGGCGGACATGGATACCGCATTGATTTTGGTATGAGGTGGGGTGAAAAGAGTGTAATCGAAGCGGAGGCGAAGGATTGGTTCGTTTTGTAAATGCGCAAAAACCGAGACAAAATTGTGCGTTCCGCGCCGAACCAAAGAACGTACATTCTTTCGTATAAAACGATATAAAATTGTGTCAGTAATGAAAAAAGGAGAAATGTTCCTTTGATGACGCAAGAAAGAAGGGCAAAGGCTTTTGCGGAAAAAACGAATTAATGCAACAGCTGTACCAGCAATTTTCTGTGATAATGTCAAAAATGACGGGAGATAATTGTGCTGGCGTTGGTTATATGGTATACTAACCTTAAAGATGTCAGTAACGATTGAGGACAAATATACTGCAAGGTTCTGTTGAGAAACGCGCTTTCTGACAGCATAATAGTTCATGGGACAGGAAGGAGACGCAGTGAAATGTCATCAATGCATTCGGACAGGGCAAAAAATAAGAGCCAATTGACCGAACGACAAAAGTCGATTATTCAGATTCTGACAAAATCGTCTGCGGCTCATCCGATTACCGTTGGCATGATTTCAGAGGATATGGGTGTCAGCTCACGGACGATTCTCCGCGAGATTCCGACAGTAGAAAGCTGGCTGACACAGAATGATTTTCATCTGGTTCGCAAGCCGAGCGTTGGATTGATGCTGGATGAGAGTGTGGAAAACAAGCGGCTGATTTTGGAGCTTCTGGAAGCCGAATCGGTATACAAAGCCTACCCGAAACAGGAACGGCAGCGCCGAATTTTGGGAGAGCTGCTGTACGCGAAAGAACCGACAAAGTCGTATTACTTTACGTCCAAGTTTCACATTTCAGAGGGCACGCTTGCCAGCGATTTGAACCAAATTTCCGAATGGCTGAAAACGTATCATATTCATTTGATTCGCCGTCCCGGCTTAGGCATTTTTCTGCGTAGTGCAGAGGAAAATTATCGGCAAGCCATTGCCAATGTCATTTATGAGAGCATGGATGAACAGACCGTGATGCAGCTGATTTGCGGCGGGGAGCTTCCGAGCAAGGGAAGCCGCGTGCCGGTGCAGAATCGTGTGTTCGACCTGTTGGACAACAGCATGATGGCGCAGATCGAACAGATCTTAGTGGAATCCGAACGAAAGCTGCATATCCGTTATGCGGACAGTGCCTATATTGGCTTGATTGTTCATATCGCCTTGGCAATTCAGCGCATACAAAATGGTGAAGAGATTACCATGGAGGCAGAGCGGCTGCAACAGCTGATGATGCAGCCGGAATACTCCATTGCGGAGGAAATGACGGATCAATTGAAGGATGCGTTCCAAATCGTCATCCCGAAGGGAGAGATTGGATATATCACGATGCATCTCTGTTCCTCTCAGATGTGGTCTGGTTCGAGCAATGCGGCACGCAATATCGATCAGGTGGCGCTGCGGCAGATAGCAGTAGAAATGATTGCACAGGTGGAACGGGAGCTTGGCATCCCGCTGAGCGATGATGATAACCTGCTGGAGGATTTTTGTACGCACCTCGCGCCGGCAGTCAGCCGCATGACAATGGGCGTTCACATTGAAAACAGCCAGCTGGAGATGCTGCGGGAGGAATATCCGCAGATGATGGCGGCAACAGACAAAGCCTGTCAGCACGTGCTTTGTCGAGAATTAAATCTGGAGCGTGTGCCGGAGTCGGAGGTTTCGTTCTTTGCCATGCACTTCGGGGCGGCAGTGGAAAAAAAGCTGCAAAAGCAAAAGCGTATTTCAGTGGTAGTCGTATGCCCGACAGGGATTGGAACATCACGCATTCTGGAGGCCAATCTCAAAAAGGAGTTTCCGTTTTTGGATGTACGCGGCATTCTATCAATGTTCCGAATTGATACGGAACGGCTGCGGCAGCAGGGCGTGGATCTGATCATTTCAACGGTCAACCTGACAACGGACTTTCCGTGTATTGTCGTAAACCCGCTGCTTCAGGCGGGAGATCGGCGCGTGATGGAACAGGCGATTTTGTCCATGCGAGCACAGAAAAAGGGGTATCAAAAGCAGACTCCGGTCAAGGAGCTGACTTTAGATGATATTAACACAATCACACAAATGGGTCTGGAATTGCAGGATATGCTGCGGCATGTCAAGCTGGAAACTGTGGCGCTTGCAGCGAACCGAGATGCGGTGATTGCAGCGGCGGGTGCGCTGTTTGCTGAGAATGAGCGGATGGCGGCAGACATAGAAAACGGCTTGTATGAGCGCGATCAGCTGGCGGATACGTATGTCAAGCAGTTTCATGCACTGATGCTGCATTGCCGGACGAATATGGTCGAGCATCCACGGCTGGGATACCTGCGCTTAGAGCCGCCGCTGTATGAAAACGGCAAAGTGGTATTTGGAGCGTTCGTCATGCTGGCTCCGGAGGAAGAGGGAGCGGCACAGCAGCTGCTCGGTGCGGCAAGCTCTCTTTTGGTAGAGAATAAGACACTGACAGACCAATTGCAGATGGGAGACTGGGACGGAGGTCGAAGCTCTCTTGCAGCGGGTATGAGTGCTTATTATAAACAACATTTTATGAAGAGGTTAGGAGTTGAAGAAAGATGAAACAAACAGTACAACGATTTGGTAAATTCCTGTCAGGAATGGTCATGCCGAACATTGGCGCGCTGATTGCCTTCGGTCTGTTGGCGGCATTGTTCATCGACACAGGCTGGGTGCCGAATAAGGCGCTGTCCCAATTGAACGGACCGCTGCTGAACTTTGTCATCCCGATTCTGATTGCATCGACCGGCGGTTACATGATTGGCGGCGAACGCGGACGCGTTATGGGCGCGATCGGCATCATGGGCGCGATTGTCGGCTGTACCGCAGGCAATACGAGCTTTTTCGGTGTAGAGATTGAAAATGGTCAGACCATGCTGCTGGGCGCAATGGTAATCGGTCCGTTGGGTGGCTGGATTATCAAGAAGTTCGACGCGGCGGTTGACGGACATATTCCGGCAGGCTTTGAAATGCTGGTCAATAACTTCTCCGTTGGCATTTTGGGCATGCTGCTGAATATTGTCGGCTACATCTTCGTCGGTCCGATTCTGAGCGCCGTTATGAGCGTCCTGTCGGCAGGCGCACAGATTCTGGTCAATGCAAACCTGCTGCCGCTGGTCGCGATTGTTCTGGAACCGGCAAAGGTCTTGTTCCTGAATAATGCGATGAACCATGGCATCTTTACCCCGCTCGGCACACAGCAGGCGGCGGAAATGGGCAAGTCGATTTTCTACATGCTGGAGACCAATCCCGGTCCGGGTCTTGGCGTTCTGCTGGCGTACTGGATGTTCTCCAAGGATAAAATCACCAAGGCTTCTGCACCGGGTGCGATTATCATCCATCTGTTCGGCGGTATCCATGAGATTTATTTCCCGTATGTTCTGATGAATCCGGCGGTTATTGTCGCCCCGATTGTCGGCAACATGTGTGCAATTCTGTTCTACTCGATTACCAACTGCGGTCTGGTTTCTCCGGCATCGCCTGGTTCTATCTTTGCAATGATTATGGTATCGCCGCCATCGCAGATTCTGCTGACGATCCTCGGCGTTGCGATTGCCGCGGGCGTATCCTTTGTTATCGCATCCCCGATTATTCGCATGGGTCACACAAAGGATCTCAAGGAAGCGAAGGAATCGGTCGCTGCAAGCAAGGCAGAGTCCAAGGGACAGGCAGCGGTATCCGGTGCAGCAAAGACCTCCGGCGAGGTACATAAGGTAGTATTCTCTTGCGACGCAGGTATGGGCTCGTCGGCAATGGGCGCAACTCGCTTCCGCAAGCGCATCAAGAGCGTGCGCCCGGAGATGATCGTTATCAATACGTCTGTCGATACGATTCCGAACGATGCGGACATCGTTGTTTGCCAGCATGTTTTGGCAGAGCGCGCGGCGAAGTGCGCGCCGCAGGCAGAACTCGTCACGATTGACAATTTCCTGACCGATCCGAATCTCGATGCACTCTACGAGCGTCTCTCCAAGGTCGAAGCAGTTCCGATAGCTGCGGCAGTGGAAGAGCCGAAGGCAGTGGAAACCGGTGTCAACAAGGTGGCTATGCTCCGCGAGGGTATCAAGCTCGGACAGAAGAGTGTGACAAAGGAAGAAGCAATCCGCGCAGCCGGTGAGCTGCTGAAGGAAATCGGCTGCGTTGATGATGCGTACATTGATGCGATGCAGGAGCGCGAGAAGCTGGTCAGCACGTACATGGGTCTTGGCGTAGCGATTCCGCACGGAACGACCGAAGCCAAGGACGCCGTCAAAAAGTCCGGCATCGTTATGCTTCAGTATCCGGATGGCGTAGACTTCGGAGATGAAAAGGCGCAGCTGGTATTCGGCATTGCCGGTGTCGGTAACGAGCATTTGGATTTGCTTGCCAACATCTCAAACGCACTGGAGGACGAGGACTTTCTGGAAGAGATGAAGACAACGACGGATGTAGAAGTTATTTTGAAGAAGTTTGGTTAATAGCAAAGGAGACGACTTGGGATGAAAAAGGCAATTCAATTTGGTGCCGGAAACATCGGTCGTGGATTTATTGGTGCCCTGCTGTCGCAGGCAGGGTACCATGTCGTCTACGCGGATGTCAACATGGCGATTGTAGACAAGATCAATGAGGACAGGATGTACACCGTGCATGTCATGGATGTCGATTGCGTTGATGTGCCCATTGAGAATATCAGCGCAGTGGATTCGTCCAAGCCGGAGATGGCAGATACCATTGCGGAAGCTTCTCTGATTACCACGGCAGTTGGTTTGGTCATTTTGCCGCGTATTGCACCGGCGATTGCCGCAGGAATTGCCAAGCGAAAGGCAAACGGCTGCACAGAGCCGCTGAACATCATTGCCTGTGAGAACGCGATTCGTGCCAGCTCCCAGTTGAAGGAAGCGGTTTACAATGCGCTGGATGACGAGGGCAGGGCGTATGCAGAGCAGTACATTGGTTTTCCGGATTGCTCGGTTGATCGCATCGTGCCGCCGGTCAAGAGCGAAAACTTTATCGATGTTGTCGTAGAAAATTACTACGAGTGGAATGTTGAAAAGGCATCGTTCAAGGGAGAGATTCCGGCAATTCCGGGCATGAATCTGGCAGATAACCTGATGGCATACATCGAGCGCAAGCTGTTTACGCTGAACACCGGTCATGCCATTACCGCGTATCTGGGCGTGCTCAAGGGTCTGACCACCATTGATGAGGCGATTGCCGACGAGCAGATTTACCGGACGGTTCATGCGGCAATGACTGAAAGCGGTGACGGCTTGATTCGCAAGCATGGCTTTGACAAGCAGGCACATTACAAGTATATTGATAAGATTATTGGTCGCTTTAAGAATCCGTATCTGAAGGACGATGTGACCCGCGTTGGCAGAGAGCCGCTGCGTAAGCTGAGCCCGACGGATCGACTGACCAAGCCGATGATGACTGCATATGGTTATGGTCTGCCAGTGGATCATCTGATTACCGGCATGGGTGCGGCGTTCCGCTACAACAATCCGGAGGATAAGCAGAGTGTCGAGTTACAGCAGAAGATTGCCCGGCAGGGCATCGAAGCTGCTGTACAGGAAGTCACCGGTATTGAGGAGAATGAGCTGATTGCGCGCATTGTAGCGGCATATCAGGATGTTGTAAAGTAAGAAACAGCTGCGACGGAGAAGCAGCGATGTTGAAGTGAGAAGGAAGAGCGTGCCCGTTCGCCCAAGTGCGGACGGGCATTCCTCTATTGGAGCAGAAATTATGCAGAGGAATAACCGGATTGTGCGGAATGCACAAAGCAAATTGGAGGGAGAACGGAGAATTTACGGTAAAACGGATGGAAAAGAACGAGAAAATAGCGTATAATAGAGACAATTATTTGCAGAAGTCTTTGCCGAAGAGGCAGAGTGGAAACATACACCCCGGTTTGCCGCAGGGAAACGGCGGCAGTGGAGATGAGTTTGCTGAAAGGAGACATTGATATGTGTGGAATTGTAGGTTTTACTGGTTACAACCAGGCTGCGCCGATCCTGCTGGATGGTCTTTCCAAGCTGGAATACCGCGGATATGATTCGGCGGGTATTGCGGTGCGCGATGGTGATTCTGATATAACGATGGTTAAGGCAAAGGGTCGGCTGAAGGTGCTGATGGAAAAGACCAACGATGGCAAGGCGCTGAGGGGCTGCTGTGGCATCGGACATACCCGCTGGGCAACGCACGGTGAGCCGTCGGAGAACAATGCCCACCCGCATTGCAACGATGAGCACACGATTGTTGCGGTACACAATGGTATTATTGAAAACTATCAGGAGATCCGCACCAAGCTGACGAAGAAGGGCTACACGTTCTATTCGCAGACGGATACCGAAGCGGCAGTTAAGCTGATTGATTATTATTATAAAAAGTACAATCTGGGTCCGGTGGACGCGCTGGCAAAGACGATGGTTCGCGTGCGTGGTTCGTATGCACTGGCGGTCATGTTTGAAGATTATCCGGAGCAGGTTTGGGTTGCGCGCAAGGACAGCCCGATGATTGTCGGCGTGGCAGAAGGAGAGGCCTATGTGGCGTCGGACGTTCCGGCAATTTTGAAGTATACCCGCAATGTATATTATATCGGAAATCTGGAAATGGCGTGCCTGAAGAAGGGCGAGGTGGATTTCTATAATCTCGACGGCGAGAAGATTGAAAAGGAACTGGTAGAAATCAAGTGGGATGCGGAAGCGGCAGAGAAGGGCGGCTTTGAGCATTTCATGATGAAGGAAATCTACGAGCAGCCGAAGGCGGTTGCGGACACCATCAACTCGGTGGTCAAGGACGGTGTGATTGATCTGTCCGGTATTGAGAATCTCTCGGACGAGGACATTCAGGGCTTTGAGGATATTACCATTGTGGCGTGCGGCTCGGCATATCATGTCGGCGTGGCGGCACAGTATGTCATTGAGGATTTGGCGAAAATTCCGGTTCGTGTCGAGGTCGGTTCGGAATACCGCTACCGCAAGCCGTTGCTCAATAAGAAGGGACTGGTCATTATTATCAGCCAGTCGGGCGAAACGGCGGACAGCTTGGCAGCACTGCGCGAGGCAAAGGAAGGCGGCGTCAAGACCCTGGCGATTGTCAATGTTGTCGGCAGTTCGATTGCCCGCGAGGCGGACAGTGTATTCTATACGCTGGCAGGACCGGAAATCGCCGTGGCAACCACAAAGGCATACAGCACACAGCTGATTGCCTGTGATCTGCTGGCGATTCAGTTTGGCAAGGTGCGCGGTGCGTTGGAAGAGACACGTTATCGCAGTTTGATTGCGGAGCTTCAGGCTTTGCCGGACAAAATTGTCAAGGTTCTGGAGGACAAGGAGCGCATCCAGTGGTTTGCTGCCAAATTTGCCAATGCGCACGATATTTTCTTTATCGGACGCGGTTTGGATTATGCTATTTCGCTGGAAGGCAGCCTGAAGATGAAGGAAATCAGCTATGTGCATTCGGAGGCCTATGCTGCCGGAGAGCTGAAACATGGCACCATCAGTCTGATTGAGGACGGTACGCTGGTTATCGGTGTTCTGACGCAGCCGGAGCTGTATGAGAAGACGTTGAGCAATCTGGTCGAGGTACGTAGCCGCGGTGCGTATCTGATGGGGTTGACAACGTATGGTCACTATGAGAT
>CAVBHI010000202.1:0-4501 GCA_963595115.1 bacterium | reverse complement strand
CCATAAAGGTCGGTCACCAGATAGCCCTCCACGTCCTCCACTGCCAAAATCGGCAGTCCTGCCGTGACGCGCCCCAGAATGGGTATCTGTCCATCGCCTCCGTCGCGCTCTGCCTCTGCCGCCAGCGTCAGCGAACGCGTACAGTGCTCTTCCTTTTGCAGCAGTCCCAGATCTCGCAATTTATTTAAGTGGGCATGTACCGTGGACGGAGAGCGCAGTCCAACTGCCGCGCCGATTTCACGAACCGTAGGCGGATACCCCTTTTCCTTGCTAAATGCTTTGATAAAATTTAATATTTTCCGCTGTTTTTCCGATGGCCCTTTCATGTCATTCTCGCTCCCTTCGACTATCCTTTTTTTATCATACCCTATTTCCCCATGAAAATCAAACAAACGTTTGCATATTTCCCCCTGCCGCTTCTCAACACATTGCCCGTATTTTGTCGAACAGAAGTGGTTTTGCGAACTATCTTTGGTTATTCCCGCCTAGAAAGTGCAAAAAATGCCCATCAATTTGCGAACTATTCATTAAAACCGCAGAACCCACTTGCCCCACGGTTGAAAATATTATACAATAGACTCATCCTTATATACTGTATAAACTTGAGGGTTTCCATCTGAAGGAGGAATTTTCATGACGATCAAAACCGATCTCGGATTTATCAATATTTCCCCAAACGTCATGGCGGATATTGCCGGATGCGCCGCAATGGGCTGCTTCGGCGTCAAGGGTATGACGACGCGCTCCGTATCCGATGGCATTGCCCACATGCTGCGCCGTGAGAATATGTCCCGCGGCGTCCGCATCGTTGAGGCCGAGGACGGCGGCGTCAACATCGACCTGCATCTCGCCGTGGAGCACGGCGTCAACATTGCGACCATCTGCCGCTCTATCATCAGCGAGGTGCGCTACACGGTAGAAAAAATGACCGGCGTTGACGTCAAAAACGTCGATGTCTATGTTGAAGCGGTGCGCGCAGACTAAATCACGCAGCGAGCAGAAAAAAGAGGAGGCACAATTTTGTCAAAACCGATTGACGGTCAGCTGTTTGCCGCGATGATTATCGAGGGCTCTCTGGCCATTGAAGCAAAAAAAGAACAAGCCAATGAGCTGAATGTTTTTCCAGTGCCGGACGGCGATACCGGTACCAATATGTCCATGACGATGGCATCCGCCCGCGCAGAAATGTCCAAGCTGACACAGCCGGATCTGGCAACCGCCAGCGCACAGACGGCATCCGCTCTGCTGCGTGGTGCACGCGGCAATTCCGGCGTTATCCTGTCGCTGCTGTTCCGCGGTATGTCCAAGCATCTCAAAGCCTGTACCGAGGCGACCGGCTCGGATCTGGCAATTGCGTTCAACGACGGTGTGCAGGCTGCCTATAAGGCGGTCATGAAGCCGGCGGAGGGCACGATTCTGACGGTTTCCCGCGTTGCAACCCAACACGCATTGGAGCTGTGCCAGTCCAATCCGGAGCTGACCTGCGGCGAGGTTCTGGATGCCATTTTGGAGCGCGGCGAGCAGGCGCTGGCAGAAACCCAGCATCAGAATCCAGTACTGGAAAAGGCGGGTGTCGTTGATGCCGGCGGCTTTGGCTTCCTGACGGTTGTCACCGGTATGCGCGATGCATACAACGGCATTCACCACGAATATGAACCGGCGCAGACCGAACAGCCTGCCGCATCGTCCGGCACGTTCTCCAGCATCCGCGACGAGGACATCACGTTCACCTACTGCACCGAGTTTATCGCCGAGCGCAAGGATCGTTCCCGCAACGTACAGCGTCTGCGCTCCTTCCTCAATTCCATCGGCGACAGCCTTGTTGTTGTCGATGACGATGAGATTATCAAGGTGCACGTCCACACCGACCAGCCGAACGAAGCGCTGGCTGCCGGACTGAAGTTCGGTCCGCTGCTGACGGTCAAGATCGAAAATATGCGCCAGCAGCACTCGGCAAAGATCGTGGAGGAGGCGGCAAACCTTGGCGCCAAGCGGCAGATTGCCGCACCGGAGAAGCCGTATGGCTTTGTCTCCATTGCCGCCGGCGAGGGACTGGTCAACGTATTCCGCGACCTTGGCGTAGACAAGATGGTAGAGGGCGGTCAGACCATGAATCCGTCCACCGACGACATTCTTCATGCGATCGACGCCGTACCGGCAGAAACCGTATTTGTCCTGCCGAACAACAAGAATATTATTATGGCAGCCGAGCAGGCTGTGCCACTGTGCGAGGGCAAGACCGTCGTGATTATCCCGACCAAAACGATCCCGCAGGGCGTTTCTGCCATGCTGGCATTTGACGAGAGCAGCGATGTGGAAGGCAATCGTCAGTGCATGGTAGATGCCGCCGCCAATGTGCGCACGGGACAGGTTACTTACGCCGCGCGCAACTCGGATTTCGATGGGAAGAAGATCAAGCAGGGCGAATACCTCTCTCTGCTGGAGTCGAAGCTGTGTGCCAACACCCGCAAGCTGGACGATGCACTCAAGCGTCTGGTACGCGAGATGACGCGCACCGAGTGTTCCTTTGTCAACATCATCTATGGCGCGGACATGACGGAAGACGATGCCGCCCGTGTGGAAAAGATGTTCGCCAAGGCTGCGCCGGATGCCGAGATCACGATTATTCCGGGCGGACAGCCGATTTACTATTTCATCCTGTCCGCAGAGGGTTGAGCGCCGCATGTCGATTTTTGATATTTTCGCTAAGCTCGAAGCAGAAAAAAAGCCCGCCGCCCAGCCCATTGAATGGCTGGTTGTCGGTCTGGGCAATCCCGGAAAAAAGTACGAAAATACCCGACACAACACCGGCTTTCGCGTCATGGATGCCCTGTGCAGACAGCATCACGTCTCCTGCGATCGGCTTCGTTTTCAGGCGCTGACCGGCGAAGCGGTTCTCGGCGGGGCACGCGTTCTATTGGTAAAGCCACAGACCTTTATGAATCTGTCCGGCGCTGCCGTACACGAAGCCGCATCCTTTTATAAGATTCCGCCGGAGCATATCCTCGTCATCTTTGACGACATTTCACTTCCAGTCGGCACGTTGCGTATTCGTCCGAGCGGTTCTGCTGGCGGGCAAAACGGTGTCAAGGACATCATCGCACAGTTGGGTTCGCAGGCATTCCCGCGCATCAAAGTCGGCATCGGCGGAAAGCCGCATCCGGATTATGACCTCGCCGATTGGGTGCTGTCCAGCATCACAGCGGACGAGCAGTCATCCATGGACGATGCGGTACAGCGCGCCGTGCAGGCAGTGTCCGAGCTGATTGCCAATGGTGTTCCCGCCGCAACGCAGAAGTTCAACGGAACGCGGATCTCACAGAACACGAAAAAGAAAGCAGATTAAGCAAAGAGCGTGACTGAAACGCCAACGCCACACAAGGGCGTTTTAATGTAACAGCACACGGTGCAACTCGGAAACGGGTTGCACCGATTTTTTTATGCCTAGATGAAGTTCCGCAATATACAAATATTAATATGCATATTGACTCCAATCATATGCTCTGTTATAATAGCATACGATAAATACGTCAATTGTAACAGGAGGTTTATCTTATCATTTCGTCACAACCATATTTCAGTTTGAATTTCAATTGATACCCTTTAAGGAGTGTGATATTTATGAAATCAAGAACTTTAAAGCCATTTCTGTCACTGATTGTAGCTGGTGTTTTGTGCATCCTTCCCGCCGCTGCGGCTGAGGACAATTGCAACGCCTATCAGGAGCCGTATTTTGCCTACACCGAGCTGGACAGCACTCTGCAAAATGCAGCGCCCAGTTGGAATCTCTATCGCGTATCCAACACCTCGCGCGGTATTATGATCCGCATAGCCAACGGCGAGGACGGCACCGGCGGCATATTCAACAGACCAAACGGCAGCGCCATCGACACCTCTACGCTGCAATTCTGCAAGCAGTCTTTGGGTGACACCGAATCGCCCTATTACGCCATGACCAAAGCGCGCAGCTACGGCAAATACGGTCTGTTGTTGGATTCTCCCAAGGGCGCTGGCTTTTTGGATCCGGACTGTCGCAACGGCAGAGCCTATCGATATAAGGCGATCTATCAGCGAAGTGACGGAAGTTATGCCGTCAGCGACGCGGCTACGATTTACCGCCTGAATCAACCGAAGCTCTCCCGCACCAAAACCACCAAGAAAACGGTGACAGTGCGTTGGGCGCGCAACACAAAGGCCAACGGCTATCAGCTGCAATACGCGCGCAATCGTCACTTTACCTCCGGCAAGCACACAAAAAAGCTCTCCGGCAGCAAAACCACGACGCAAACGCTGCGCGGTCTGAAGTCCAACAAGGCATATTATATTCGCGTCCGTTCCTACAAAACGGCTAACGGAATCACCTCCTTCTCCGCTTGGTCGACACCGCAGGCAGTAAAAACCAGGAAATAATCTGTGTGAAGGACGTACTGCCAAATACATTTTGGAACAATCCTTCTCGCTCATATCAAAAGGGTCTGCTGCACTTTCGCAACAGACCCTT
>CAVBHI010000201.1:0-3392 GCA_963595115.1 bacterium | reverse complement strand
TATTTCTCAAGTAAAATTTTTTTCAATTTATACTTGACTTTTTATTAGTAGGCTTTCGTTCATATTATGGTCAATCCAGCGGATAATCAGCATAGCCGGTGCTGCGAATAGCAGATCCGACTGATATTCATTGGCATTTCCGGAGCTATGCTGAAAGAGTGATTGCAGGAAGGAATAGAGCGCAAAATCCAAATGCGCCAAATGAACAATGGAAAGCAAGCGCTTATTTTTTCGCAGAAAAGCAAAGACAAAGGAATCATATTCTGTGCTGGTCTTACCGTATCTGCGCCGCTGCAGCTCATCGGCGCAGTCCTGAAACATCTGTGTCAATGCGTGCAGAAGGAGCTGCTCCTTGCTTTGGAAGTGGCGGTAAAACGAGCTTCGTGAAAATCCGGAGACTTTGCATAAATCGGAAATTGATATGCTGTTGTATTCTTTCACTTGAGAGAGTCTCTCTAATGCACGAATAAAACAATCCTGCGTGAAATTGAGAGAGTACATGATTGTTCCTCCATTCCTCAATTGATGGTGAGTTTCTATGCAAGCGACAAGATGTTTGATGCGATTGCCGGAGCGGGAAAACCACGTTTCATCGGGATGCCGCTGTGTTTGCACTACAGAAAAGAAGCAGAGACTGAGCGGCGTGCCCAGTCTCTGCTTGGGGAGAGTTTGTAAGTGTGTCGTATGTTCTGTATCATACGAAAAGTGGGGTTTTTATGAATGGGAGACTGGAGTATCTTTACTTAATAATTGTACTTCTCCGAAATCTTTGCGATTTCAGCATCCAGAATCTCGAAGATTTCATCAACCTGCTCAATCGTCAGATTAATCGGCGGAATGAAGGACAGACGGTTGTTGTAATAACCGTTGAGCTGCGCCAGCAGACCGGCATCACGCAGGTTATTAATCAGCTCATGTGCCTCTTCCTTTGCCGGCTCCTTTGTGGTGCGATCCTTAACCAGCTCTAAGCCGAAGTAGACACCACGTGCAGAATACGTACCGACAATCGAATACTTTGCCATCAGCTCGTCCGCTCTCTTCTTGATCTGCTCGCCAGCCTTGGTGCAAACCTCCAGCAGATGGTCTTCCTCGAAGATGTCCAGAATGGTGTTCGCAACGCGGCAGCCCATGGAATATCCTGCATAGGTGGAACAGATGAAGCTGACATCAATGTCCTCGAACAGATCCGCGCGACCAACGATGCCGGACATCGGCAGACCATTGCCCAGAGCCTTGCCGAAGCAGAGAATATCCGGTACGACACCTTCGTGCTCACAAGCCCACATCTTACCGGTACGCCCCATGCCGGTCTGAACCTCGTCGAAGATCAGCAGGAAGCCGTACTTATCCGCCAGCTTACGCAGCTCAGCGAGGAAGCCATCCGGCGGAATGATGTAGCCGGCAGAGCTCTGGCATGGCTCAACAATCAGAGCAGCAACGTTGCAGATACCGGCATCCGGAGCGCCCAGCGGCGTAACGCCGGTGGACATCATGTTGTCAATGACCTTTACGCACTGACGCGCACACTCAATGCCATCGCCATCGCCATATGGATTGCGGTAATCATACGGATAGGGGAACTGATGCAGACAGTTATCCTGTGCCGGCATCGGATTGTAATAGCTGGTCATACGACCGGAACCGGTCAGACCCATGGTAGCGGTATTCTGACCATGATATGCGCCGTAGAACGAGATAATGTGCTGACGCTTGGTTGCGTAGCGAGCCAGACGAATGGCATTCTCAATGGCATCCGAGCCAGACAGAGCGAGACGAACACGCTTCGGGAAGTCGCCCGGGGTCAGCTCGGTCAGACGCTTGACCAGCTTCAGACGCTCCGGAGTCGGGAAGTCGAACCAGAAGTCCAGCTTGTTCATGTACTGGTCGTACATTGCATCGGCAATGCGCTTGTCAGCGTGACCAAGGTTCATAGCCGACATGCCGGAAATGCAGTCGATGTATTCCTTGCCATCTACGTCCCAAATACGGTTGCCCTTGCCGCGCTCAATAATCTGCGGGTAATCCCATTTGGTAAACAGAACATCGCCCGGATGCTCGTACTTCAGAAAGTCGATCAGCCCCGCCTTGTTGCCCGGAGTGACGTTGTCTGCGTTTTCGATGCGCTCGAGAAGGCGCTCATAAGGTTTCTTTGCCATGATTCATACCTCCATATATTAATATATTAGACTGCCGGTGGGTTTGAGTACAAGAAACCGAACATCTATATAAGCGGTTGTCTGACTCTGGAGTGGCGCTCCGTATCTTCTGTAAATATACTAATATATTAGTATTCGTATGTCAAGAGAAAATGCGAAAATAAAATTTTAAAAATTTTCAGAGAGAGGTGTTGACAAATGTGGGTTAATATATTAGTATATAAGCAAGCGGAAGCCCAATCGGGAACGCTGGAAATTATAGTTGTTGATTGTTTTATAAAAGGAGTGTGCTAAAATGATCGTAGGACTGGTTAAGGAAATCAAGAATCATGAGTACCGTGTCGGTTTGACCCCGAACGATGTCAAGGCATATGTTGATGCAGGCAACGAGGTAATCGTTGAGACCGCCGCAGGCGACGGCTCCGGCTTCACCAACGAAGAGTATATTGCAGCGGGTGCAGCGATTCTGGATTCCGCAGCAGAGGTATGGGGCAAGGCAGACATGATTGTCAAGGTAAAGGAGCCGATCGAGTCGGAGTACCAGTACCTGAAGAAGGATCAGATCCTGTATACTTACCTGCATCTGGCTGCGGATCGTCCGCTGACGGAAGCGCTGCTGAAGGCTGGAACGAAGGCGGTTGCCTATGAGACCATCACCGGTAAGCATGGCGGTCTGCCGTGCCTGACGCCGATGAGTCAGATTGCCGGACGCATGGCGGTTCAGGAAGGTGCAAAGTACCTGGAGAAGCCGTTCGGCGGTCGCGGTATGCTGCTGGCTGGTGTTCCGGGCGTGGAAAAGGCAAACGTTGTTATCATCGGCGGCGGCGGAGTTGGTACCAATGCCTGCAAGATGGCAGTTGGTCTGGGCGCGAACGTTACCATTCTGGATGTCAGCGCAGAGCGTCTGGCTTATCTGGACGACATTTTCGGCAGCCGCATTCAGACGCTGTACAGCACGCGTGCAAACATTCTGGAATCCATTGAGAAGGCGGATCTGGTTATCGGTGCCGTTCTGCTGCCGGGTCGCAAGACGCCGAATCTGGTTCTGAAGGATGATCTGAAGCGCATGAAGAAGGGTGCTGTTATTGTTGACGTTGCGGTCGATCAGGGCGGCTGCATTGAGACAACTCATGCAACGACGCATCAGGATCCGGTATTCGTTGTGGACGGTATTGTTCACTACTGCGTTGCAAATATGCCGGGTGCGGTTTCTCGTACCTCAACGCTGGCACTTGC
>CAVBHI010000200.1:0-7447 GCA_963595115.1 bacterium | reverse complement strand
CAGAAATTGTGCAGGCTGCCTGCCGTAGAATATATGCA
Source organism: bacterium (assembly GCA_963595115.1). Taxonomy (GTDB): domain Bacteria; phylum Bacillota; class Clostridia; order Oscillospirales; family Butyricicoccaceae; genus Butyricicoccus_A. Next base: position 7,409 of record CAVBHI010000200.1, on the reverse strand, counting down.
GTAAAAAATTAATGAGAGCAGGTGGTATCGCTGTCATGACAGCGCTGCGGGACGTAACCCAGTTCACGAAGCATGGCAAGGTCGGTTTGAATCGTGATGCCGCTGGTTGTCAGCATATCACCGGAAATAGCAGCATTTGCACCGGAGCAGAAGCATTTTCGTCCGGCATCCGGCAGCAGTCCGCGTCCACCTGCCAGACGAATGGACGCGTCCGGGATGAGAAAACGGAAAATGGCAACGATGCGGCAAAACTCATCGTTGGTCAGCGGCGTCCGTGCTTCATAGGGTGTTCCCGGAATCGGGTTGAGTAAATTCACCGGAACAGAGCGCACCCCCAGCTCTCGCAGCTCTAATACCATGTCGATCCGATCCTCCATGGTTTCGCCCATGCCGACGATACCGCCGGAACAAACAGAGAGTCCGGCGCGTTGCGCCGCGCGGATGGCGTTGCACTTGTCATCATACGTGTGCGTGGTACACACATTGGGGAAATTGCGGCGTGAGGTTTCCAAATTATTGTGAACGCGGACAACACCGGCTTCTCGCAGCTTGCGATATGCGCTTTCATCCAACAGACCGTTGGAAATACAAATGGCAATGCTGCTCTTTTCCCTTACATAGCGGATGGCACGACATTCTTCCTCAACCTCAGTGTCACTCAGCTTGCGTCCGGAGGTCACGAGAGAATAGCGGAGAACCCCACTCCGTTCATTATAGCAGGCGTGTTCCGCAATTTCTTTCGACGGGAGCAGCGCATAGGTTTCTGTGCGGGTGCAATAGTGCGCGGACTGCGCACAGAATTTGCAGTTTTCCGAACAAGTTCCGCTCTTGGCGTTGATAATGGTGCAGATGTCAAATCCGTTCCCGCAAAAAGCGGCGCGAATATCGTTGGCGGTCTGTGTCAGCTCATCCAGCGGTGCGTCCGCCAGGTCTAACGCCTGCTGTTTATTCAGCAGCTTGCCCTGCATGAGCTGCTCATAAGCCTGCTTTACGATTGTCATATTGAATCCCTCCACATTCAGGCGCATTCGTCAAACCATATGGTTCGTTTTCCGATACCGCCCCGAAAAATGCAAATCCATTATAACGCAGTGCGGAATTATTGTAAACATAAAAATTAATTTTGGTTTACTATATAAAAAGTTCGAGACAATCACTGGAATGATGTGGTATACTAAAAATAACGAATGGGAGGAATTTGCTATGGGATTTCAGTATTATGTACCAACTCGAATTTTATTCGGAAGCGGACAGCTGAACAAACTGTCCAAAAAGAAGCTGCCGGGCAAAAAGGCGCTGATTGTCATTTCCAGCGGAAAATCCACACGTGCCAACGGCTATCTCGACCGTGTCGAAGAGCAGCTGAGGCTGGCAGGTGTGGAGACGGTGCTATTTGACAAGGTGCTTCCGAATCCGACGAAGCCTGTGGTTATGGCGGGCGCAAAGGCAGCGCGTGACAATGGCTGTGATTTTGTCCTTGGTCTCGGCGGCGGGAGCAGCATTGACTCTGCCAAAGCGATTGCAATTATGGCGACCAACGATGGTGATCTATGGGATTATGTCTATGGCGGCACAGGCGGCGCACAGCGCATGAAGAACGCTCCGCTGCCGATCGTCGCGATTACGACGACGGCAGGAACGGGAACAGAAGCCGATGCGTGGGCAGTTGTGACCAACGAGGAAACATCGGAAAAAATCGGCTTTGGCAACGATAAGACATTTCCAGTGCTGTCGATTGTTGATCCGGATCTGATGCTTTCAGTTCCGCCAAAATTCACAGCATATCAGGGGTTTGATGCACTGTTTCATTCGACAGAAGGCTATCTGTCAAAACGAGCAAGCCTGATGAGCGATATGTATGCGCTCAAGGCCGTTGAGATGGTAGGACGCAATCTGGCGGAAGTCGTTGCGGACGGAAGCAATGAGACTGCGCGGGAAAAGGTCGCCTTTGGCAACACACTGGGCGGTTTTGTGATGAGCGTTGGCACAACAACATCCGAACATGCCATTGAGCACGCGATGTCGGCGTATCATCCGCAGCTGCCGCACGGCGCAGGCTTGATTATGATTAGCGTGGCATACTACCGTCACTTTGCCAAAATGGGCGTGTGCCGCAGCCGACTGATTGATTTGGCGAAGGCGATGGGACGAGACAATGCGTCCAATCCGATGGAATTTGTCATTGCACTAGAGCAGCTGCAAGTAGATTGCGGCGTCAATAATCTGAAAATGTCGGATTACGGCATCCTGCCGGATGAGTTTGAAGCGATCGCAAAAAATGCCCGTGAGACAATGGGCGCACAGTTTAAGAATGACCGCGTAGAGCTGACTGAAGAGGATGTCATCGCAATCTTGCAGGAATCCTATCGCTGAGTCGCTCCAAGTCCGCGAAAAACAGACGGGAAATCCGAATGGAAAATCGTATCAACCATGTCGCGCTGTCCGGATGCGGTCTGATGAAAACATATCGCATCCGGAGTTGACGCGATGGAATCTCATTGTGTAGGAGGTTTACCAATGGATAAGAAAGCGATTTACAAATTAACCTATGGCGTCTTTATGCTGGCGGCAAAAAACGGTAAAAAAATGAACGGATGCATTACCAATACCTGCATTCAGGTCGCAAGCAATCCGGTACGCGTTGCGATGGCAGTGCTCAATACGAACCTGACCTGTGATTTCATCAAGGAAAGCGGACGGTTTACGGCATCGCTGCTGGATCAAACCTGTACGCTTCAGACGATTCAGCACTTTGGTTTTCAGTCCGGACGAGAGGTGGATAAATTTGCCGTCATGACTCCACCCTTCGATTCATTTGGTGTGCTATACTTGGGCTGGCAGGCGTGCGCTGTTCTAAGCTGCAAGGTCGTTTGTTCGCAAGACTTGGGAACACATACCCTGTTTGTCGCCGAGGTGGAGGATGCGAAGGTGCTCAGCGATACTGCACCGCTCACCTATGCGGATTATCAAGAGCACATCAAGCCAAAGAAGGAAGCGCCAAAGGAGAATCAAAAGCTTGTCGGTTGGCGCTGCCGAATCTGCAAGTACGTCTATGAGGGGGCGGTGCTTCCGCCGGACTTCGTCTGTCCGGTCTGTGGACACGGCGCAGAGGATTTTGAACCGATTTACGAATAGGATTATGCGTCAAAAAACGCCTGCGCGGCATGAGCCGACGCAGGCGTTTTTCTGGTGCAATCTGTTTTTATCGTATCGGCTTCCGCTCTACGGGGATTTCCAGCGTTTCCCGCACAATCGCCGCATATTTGTCCGGATTGCGATTCAGAAAAATCAAGTGAGCATAGCCCTCTTTTTTCTCAATTTTCGCCTGCGGAAAGCATCGCCGGATATTCTTACTGCAGGCAGCCGTATTGTGCTCCTTCGAGCCATACAGAAACCGCATGGGTTGTGTCAGTCCCGACTCCGGTTCAAATGCAGATAGCTCTTGAATAATAATTTCCAACGCGTCATCTGTCATGGATGCCGCACAAACCTTATTGTATTTCGACCAATCTCCCACATATTCTCGATCGAGAATGGGCTTATAAACCTCTTGTTCACGCGCTTGCTTCATTGCGCTGCGAAATAAATATCGCATCGCCGCGCGTTCCAATCCCCCCAATTTGCTGCGGTAAAAGTTCACGGCTCCGTCTAACAGTAAGCGATCAAGTTTAATTTCGCTGCGCTGTGCCAGGCAAACACTTAAAATTGTGCCAAGCGATAATCCAATACATAAGTCGAAATGGGTCTGCCCGCGCTCCCGCAGCATGTCCGTCAGTAAATCTAGCTCATGCTCTCGTCCAATGTATCCCTCGCTGTTCGGATAATGGGAATTGAGCGTGATGCAGACAAAATGATATTCCGGCAGTTGCGCGATCACTTCCAAAAAACATTCTCCTGACATAAACAAGCCCGGAATGCACAAAATATCTGCTTTTCCCTCTGTGCCGTATTCCTGAATTTTCATGGTGCCCCCTGTCATGTACGATATTTTTATATATCCGCTGCATAAATATTACACTCACATTCCAAGACATGTCAATCAAATTTCTGCAAAAAAACTGCCGCCGATCGAATTTCTCCCACTGGCGGCAGCGTGCTTTCTCTGAGTATCGTCTGTATGCTACCGTTATTCGTCCTCGCTCCAGACTTCTTTTGCCATGCGGAAGGCTGCCCATGCCTTTGACCAGCCGGCATAAAAAGCGGCATGGGTGATAATCTCTGCCATCTCCTCTCGCGTAATGCCATTGTTTTTCGCACTCATCAAATGGTACTGGAAAGAACTGTCCACCAGCCCCTGTGACAGCAGGGATACCACCGTCACCAAAGAGCGGTCACGCAGAGAAAGCTTGTCCTCTCGACTCCACACCTCGCCAAATAAAATATCATCATTCAACTCTGCAAATTTAGGGGCAAATCTCCCCAATGCATCACGCCCTGCAGTCTGTTCTACTGCCATAGTGTTCTCCTCCAATCGAAATGACGGTTAAAAAATTTAAGACTTCTCCATACACCCTTGTCAACCAAGCTTGTTATATTGTTCGTCCGTCACCGCCTCACACCATTCGTTGCTGCAATTCTCGCCCGGACATTCCACGGCGATATGGCTGAACCAGCTGTCGGCTTTCGCGCCGTGCCAATGCTTGACCTCCGCCGGAATAGTGATAACGCTGCCAGCCTCCAGACTGACGGCGGGCTTTCCTTCTTCCTGATACCAGCCTTCTCCGGCGGTGCAGATCAAAATCTGTCCGCCACCGCTCGTCGCATGATGAATATGCCAATTATTGCGGCATTTCGGCTCAAAGGTCACATTAGCCAGAAAGACCGACGCTTTGCCAAACTCCGTCAGCGGGTTCAAATAGGACTCACCGACAAAATACCGCGCAAAGCCCGTGTTGGGTGCGCCAGTCCCAAAAACATTTTTCTGTTCAAATTCTTCTCTGTTTGCATACTTCATGTATCTCACCTTGCTATTCTGGTTTTTCATCCGCGGCAATTTTTGCCGTCTCTCGATGACAGCTTCATTATACGACGTGAAGTCAACTTCAGGTCAAGTGGCTTTTCTACTTTTTCTGCAACAGATTTAAAAGCGGGCGTGCACCACACGTCCGCTTTTAAGAAAGGAAAGAAATGAAACAAATATGAAACAATCATCAAAGGGGTTCTTTATCCTGTATCTCCCTTCGATGGTTTTATCATACCGCCACAATGTGAACACCGTTCGTCAGAATATGAAAGAATTGGTGTAAAAAGAATAAACAAATTGTAACGACACAACCCTTTTCTCTCTCCTCTTCTTTTTGTATAATACGGATATACTCAGTCATAACGGAGGTCAATATGGAACACCTGCTACAGCAAATCACACAAGCAGCACAGCGAAATCACTGGAATCTGTTCGGATACTCTGTCATGAATTCGCGCGGCGAGCAGCAAACCATTCATCCTGTGCACACATCCGCCTGCTGCAATTGCTATTCGATTGCCAAACTGTTTACGCTCACGGCACTGGGCTTTCTCTTTGACGACGGATTGCTGCACTGGAACGAGCGCATTGTTGATATTTTCCCCGATTCCCTTTCCAGTCACGAGCACTCCCACTGGAAGGATGTCACCATTGACCATGTTGTGCGTCACCGCATCGGGTTTGATGAAGGCTTTCTTGACATTGATACAGAAGATATTTTTTCCTATCCTTCGGATGATTTTCTCCGCCTGGTATTCTCCCGTCGGCTTCCATTTGCACCGAATACACAGCGCACATACTCTGATGCCGCATATTATCTGCTCAGCCGCGTTGTCACGCAAAAGACCGGAGAATCGTTGGATACCTTTTTGATGCGCCGTTTGTTTTATCCTCTTCGTATCCGGGAAGCCGCTTGGAGCAAGTGCCCCAGAGGCTATACCATCGGCGCAACCGGTCTGTACCTCCGCACCGAGGATGTCGTCAAACTTGGTCATCTCTACGAAAATAACGGTCGCTGGAATGGACAGCCGCTCCTGTCCTCTCATTTTGTCTCTCACGCCGTACAAAACCGTTATGAGTGGATGCCGCTCAAGGAAAACAATGTCATGGGGAAACGCGGTATGAATGGACAGATGCTGCTATTTTCCCCGAAGCATCATATCTCTGTCGCATGGCATTCCATTGCACCCGCCGATATTCAACGCGAATTACTTCGTTTGACCATGGAAAATCTCCCTTCTTGCTGAACGCAAGAAAAGCGAGTATACTGGTTCATGGAAATTGGAGCACAGCGTTCTGATTTTCAAACAGCATATACGTTGGAGGTCCTATCATGGTACATGAAATATTTCCTCATCATCTTGACAACCAATTCCATCCGCGAGAAATCCAACCGACGGATATGGTTGTCATTTTTTCTGACAAGCATGTCCTGGTACAAGGGAATCTCGGTGACAATCTCATTCTCCCACAGTATCAGTCTATTTCCGATCAGGTCGCACCGGAAGCGCTTCGCTTTCTGTTTACGATTGATGACACTGGCTATTACCTGCTATGGGATAAGCCGGAGTCCTTCTCGCCGGATGGCTATCATGGACTTCTCGTCTCCGATTTTCGTCAGATCCGCACTGCGGTCTCAAAGGTTTCTTATTTTGCCGTCCTAACAGCATGGCACTTATATGTTTGGTACGTAAGCGTTCGCTTCTGTGGACATTGCGGTCAGCCGCTGGCGCATGACGCAAAGCTGCGTATGCTGCGCTGCCCATCCTGCGGCAATCTCTTCTTCCCCAAAATTTCTCCTGCCGTCATCATTGGCGTCACCAAGGGCGACTGCATCCTGATGTCCAAATACGCCGGTCGCAGCTATACCGGCTTTGCGCTTCTCGCCGGATTTGTTGAAATCGGAGAGACGCCGGAGCAATCGGTCGCACGGGAGGTCTTGGAGGAGGTTGGACTTTCCGTTCGCAACATTCGCTACTACAAAAGTCAGCCTTGGGGGTTAGACGGCAACCTCTCCCTCGGATTTTTCTGTGAGCTGAACGGAGCAGATACCATTCAGTTGGATCGGGAGGAGCTTTCCATGGCACAGTGGTATTCCCGCGATGAAATCCCCGTGGACAACGATGAGTATACCTTGACGTATGATATGATTCAGTACTTCAAGGCGCATCCGGAGGCTTTTGCGAAATAAGCAGCACGCTTTTATCCATTTCTGCATCCAAATAACAAACACTGCGGTTCAAACCCTTTTCTTTGCGTTTGATTCCGTGGTGTTTTTCTCTTCCTTTTATGAGCTCCACGGAATCAGAGAGAGCAGCAGCGGTGTCACTGCCAAACGCCATATCAGTGCCAGCAGCAACAGAAGTGCCCCCAATGCCAAAGCGCCGGTATATTGCCGCAGCTCCTTGCCATAGCTTCTCCGCCCCGCCCGCTGTCCTGCCAATAA
>CAVBHI010000199.1:0-2547 GCA_963595115.1 bacterium | reverse complement strand
AGTCCCTGGTGTTTGCTTCTTACGCCCAGTTTGGGGTGGATGCTGGGGGTTAAGGCTTTTGGGCATCTTTCAATGGCATGAAATCATGACCCAACTGCCGTGGAGACCTGCCTCTGTGGCGCACCTAAACATCATTCATTGCGATTGACGGATGCGTTACGGACCAGGGTAAAACCTGTATTGCGGTGCGGCGGCGCGCATATGTATATCTCTTGCGATCCCTTCATTCGGAGAGCGAGAACTTGAAATTGCAATTGTAAGCCAAAACGCTGTGTGCAGAGTAGCCTGCCTTGCGTGGTCGGGGTGAATCCGATGTCCCCAGAACGCTGCTGTGGCCACGGCAGCGACTGTATTGATCGGTGAAACCTCGGCTGCAAAAGAGGCTAAGACATGCGGGAACTGTTGTAGAAATTACCTAGGCTGTCGCTTGCGGGCAGAAAAAGGGTTGCAGTACGGACTAAGTGGCAATTCGGTCGCGAATACGGTAACGTACCGCCTTGGACTATAATGGGAAACCGCCATCACGGCGACGGATGGCAGTCCATGGGGAAATCCAACCGAACCTCAAGCCGTAAGATTACCTTTTTCTGCTGCCACCGCTATTATTTGCTGATATGGATTGGTTACGGAGGAATTTTTGAACAGTAACTCAGACAAACATGGTAAAATAAAAAAGAAAAGTGCCAACTTAGTCAATGTCCGATGGGTTGTGACAATTACGATTGTCAGCTTTTTGATGTCGGCGGTACTTTCCTTTTTCTCGGAACGCGCTTTGGGCATGGTGGGCAATATCATGGCATTTCTCGTTCTGCTCTTTTTTATTCTTGTCGGTATCTTTTTTGATATTATTGGCGTTTCGGCGACGGCGGCAACGGAAAAGCGTTTTCATTCTATGGCAGCGCGCCGCGTGCGGGGCGCACGGCAGGCGATTTGGATTGTGCGCAACGCCGAGAAGGTCGGCAGCTTTTGCAATGACGTTGTTGGCGACATCTCCGGCATTATCTCAGGCGCAACCAGCGCCATTATTGTTTCTCGCTTAATTCAGGGAACGGATGCACGTTCGGTCATTCTTTCCCTGTCCATCACCGGCTGCGTATCGGCGTTGACCATTGGCGGCAAGGCGCTTGGAAAGACATTGGGATTGAACTATAGCGAGGACATTGTGGGTATGGTTGGACGCTTGATGGCAATTTTTCCGGATAAAAAAGATAAAAGATAACAGATGGGATACCTCCTTTTCCCGAAACAAAGGATATGGATATGAAAAACGAACCTATAGATAAATACCGTTTTCTCATGCAGCCCGCTCTGCGTGAGAAGCTGCCGGCGATGTCAAACGAAGAACTGACTATACTATGTTCGGAGATTCGCCGGTTTCTTTTGCAATCCGTGTCGCAGACGGGTGGACACCTGGCATCGAACCTTGGGGCAGTGGAGCTGACCGTTGCGCTGCACCGCTGTTTTGACTCGTCCAGAGATCGCCTGATTTTTGATGTCGGACACCAGTGCTATACCCATAAAATGCTGACAGGACGCATAGAGCAATTTGCAAAACTGCGCAAATTTGGCGGCATTTCCGGCTTTTTGAAGCCGGAGGAGTCTGAACATGATGCCTGCATTACGGGGCATGCATCCAATTCGGTATCTGTTGCACTGGGTATGGCGCACGCGCGGACACTGCAAAAGCAGGATTATTCTATTGTTCCGATCATCGGAGACGGTGCTCTGACGGGCGGTATGGCATATGAGGCGCTGAACTCGGTAGGTGAAAGTCGCGAACCGCTGATTATCGTACTCAACGATAACAACATGTCGATTGATCAGAATGTTGGTGCGGTAAACCGACATTTGAGCAGCCTGCGTGTTCGCCCGAAATATTTACAAATGAAACAAAACGTGCATGAAGCGTTTGAACGTATTCCCGGCGGCAACAGTGCAGCCGATTTTATTTCTCGCTCGAAAAAAGCGGTGCGTGGTGTTCTGTTGCAAAACTCTATGTTTGAGCAGATGGGAATCATGTATCTTGGTCCGGTGGATGGTCATGATATTTCGGCGATGTGTGAACTGTTTCAGCAGGCGAAGAAGTTGCGAAAACCCGTCCTGATTCATGTGATTACGAAAAAGGGAAAGGGCTATCGGGAGTCGGAGCAGCATCCGGAGGTCTATCACGGTGTGTCGCAGTTTTCTCCCGCTGTCGGCGTTTCGCTGAATGCGACATCGATGAATTTCTCCCGCGTGTTTGGCGATGAAATGGTGCGCTTGGCAAAGCAGAATCCAAAGCTGTGTGCGGTGACGGCAGCGATGCCATCGGGAACAGGGCTGTCCCGCTTTGGGAAGCTGTATCCCGAACGCTTTTTCGATGTCGGCATTGCCGAAGAGCACGCCATGGCGATGACGGCGGGCATGGCAAAGCAGGGCTTGATGCCGGTATGTGCGCTGTATTCGACTTTTTTGCAGCGTGCCTTTGACCAAGTGATTCATGATGTTGCGTTGGATCGCCTTCCGTGTGTTATTGCCGTGGATCGCGCGGGCATTGTCGGCGCAGAC
>CAVBHI010000198.1:0-5153 GCA_963595115.1 bacterium | reverse complement strand
GATCCAGACCCTCATGGGACAGATGCCAAATGTTCTTGTCCTTGGAGTAGTTGGTCTCACGATTGATCTTCAGCGGAATGTTGTGTGCTTCCGCATAGTCAATTTCCTTGTCACGGGAATCCAGCTCCCAGAAACGCCACGGAGCCAGAACCTGCATCTCCGGTGCGAATGCCTTGATCGCCAGCTCAAAACGAACCTGATCGTTGCCCTTGCCGGTGCAGCCGTGTACGATGGTATCACAGCCTTCCTCACGTGCGATCTTGACCAGCTCCTTGGCAATGATCGGACGCGCAAAGGACGTACCCAGCAGATAACCCTCGTAATCTGCGCCCGCCTTCATGGTCGGGATAATGTAATCCTCAACGAACTGCTTGGTCAGATCCATAACATACAGCTTGGATGCGCCGGTTGCCAGAGCCTTTTCCTCCAGACCCTCCAGCTCGCTTGCCTGACCAACATTACCGGAAATGGCAACGACCTCGCAGCCGTAATGCTCCTTGAGCCACGGAATCAGAACCGAGGTATCCAAACCTCCGGAATATGCGAGTGCAGCCTTTTTAATCTTAATATCACTAGTAGCAATAGACATCGTACATAAGCCTCCATTAAAAGCGTCCGTTTGTTTTAGAAAAAGAGCGAAAGTGTTCATTTTTTCAACGAACCAACCGATTTTGTCATTGGCTTTATTATAATCCTATCATCTCCGGAATGCAAGAAAAACTTTTAATTATTTTATCAAATGTATATTTATTCATCATGATTTGGACACTCCTTTGTTCTTCCGCTCTGTTTTACTCTATATCACACGCTTTTGTCGCTGTATTTCATATCGGTATCCACTATTTTCGTATTTTTTCGCAATTTTACACACGCGCTCTTGCTTTTTCCGGCAAAATAGCCTATGATTGGGATAATACATTTGATGATAATTTATTAGCAAAATGTATGATTATCATCGCTGCCGACCTGTTTCAGGGAATTTGGGAAACAGTCTGCACGGCAAATTCTTGAAGGTAGGGTGTTTTCTATGAAACGAACGACGTTGCTTCTCCTTCTGCTTGCAGGAGTTCTTCTGCTTGCTCCGCTGATTGGCTGCGGCAAACAAGCCGATGACCGCGAACAAACCACCGACCGCACACAGCAGACTGCACTGACAACGGATAACGATACGTTCCAGCTGCTGATGCTCGACCGCATGATTCAAACGCCGGATACCGGTGTAACGGAGCTATTGGGGGACGGCGATGACCAAACCTACGATGCCGACGGCAATCTTGCCACCCGTGTCTATCACGGTACGCTGTTCGGACAAGAGGTATCCTATACCATCTTTTTCTCTTTAGATGACGTGACCAAGGCGGTTGTCACCTTCCCTGTTGAAATCAGCAGTGACGATCTCACACCGCTGATTACCAAGCAGCTGGAGCTGGAGCCAAAGGACGATGGCGCATGGCATACCGACACTGCCCTTGTAACCACGCAAACCACAGACGGTCATACCGAAATCGCGTGCACCTCATACTCCCTGACGGAAGACAATTCGTAACCATCTCCATTCCCTGACCGCGAAGCGATCGGGGAATTTTTTTTGTCCTCCTCTTGATGCGAAAAAAATGAGCCGCAGGAAATGTTCCCACAGCTCATTTTATCAGTCGGTTATACCGAGGTGATTAAAACTCACACTTCTTTTCAATATAAGCGGCAACCTCATCAATCGGCAGACGAATCTGCTCCATGGTGTCGCGGTCACGGATAGTGACGCAGTTGTCATTTTCCGTTTCAAAGTCCACCGTGATGCACATCGGCGTGCCGATTTCATCCTCGCGGCGGTAACGCTTGCCGATGGAGCCGGCTTCGTCATAGTCAATCATGAACTTCTTCGCCAGCTGCTCATAAATCGGCATAGCCTGATCGTGCAGCTTCTTGGACAGCGGCAGAACCGCAGCCTTATACGGTGCCAGTGCCGGATGCAGACGCAGAACGGTACGAATGTCATCGTTACCCTTCTTATCCTGACCGACAACCTCTTCATCATAGGCATCACACAGGAATGCCAGCGCCACACGGTCTGCGCCCAGAGACGGCTCAATAACATAGGGAATGTACTTTTCGCCAGACTCCTGATCAAAGTATTCCATCGAAACACCGGAGGTCTTCTGATGCTGCGTCAGGTCAAAATCGGTACGGTCGGCAATGCCCCACAGCTCACCCCAGCCAAACGGGAACAGGAACTCAATATCCGTAGTGGCATTGGAATAGTGCGACAGCTCCTCCTGCTCATGGTCGCGCAGACGCATATTATCCTCACGAATACCGAGAGACAGCAGGAAGTTTTTACAGGCATCCTTCCAGTATGCAAACCATTCCAAATCCGTGCCCGGCTTGCAGAAGAATTCCAGCTCCATCTGCTCAAACTCACGGGTACGGAAGGTAAAGTTGCCCGGCGTAATTTCGTTGCGGAACGACTTGCCAACCTGTGCCACGCCAAACGGCAGCTTGCGGCGGGTCGTGCGCTGTACGTTCTGGAAGTTGACAAAGATACCCTGTGCGGTCTCCGGGCGGAGATACAGCTCATTCTTTGCATTTTCCGTTACGCCCTGGAAGGTCTTAAACATCAGATTAAACTGACGAATATCCGTAAAGTTATGTCCGCCGCAATTCGGGCAGGCAATGTTGTGTTCCTTGATGTATTCCATCATCTTAGCGTTGCTCCAGCCAGCCGGATTCTCACCGGTGGTGTCCTCAATCAGCTGGTCGGCACGGTGACGGGTCTTACAATCCTTGCAGTCCATCAGCGGGTCAGAAAATCCGCCGACATGACCGGATGCAACCCAAGTCATCGGATTCATCAGAATTGCGGAATCCAGACCGACATTCCATGGAGACTCCTGAACAAACTTCTTTCTCCAGGCATTCTTTACGTTGTTCTTGAACTCGACGCCGAGCGGGCCGTAATCCCACGTGTTAGCGAGACCGCCGTAGATCTCCGAGCCGCTGTAGACGAAGCCGCGGCCCTTGCACAGAGCAACGATTTTGTCCATGGTCTTTTCGGTGTTTTTCATCATGATAGATAGTTCTCCTTTTTGGCACATATGGCTTATGCACTCGAAATTTTGTCAGGAAAAATCTTGACACTACTCCTAGTATAGCGTATAATATTTGATTGTCAAGACATATCTCAACCAGTGGGTTGAGCGATAAATCAACACCATTTCGGGGTGTAGCGCAGTTGGTAGCGCGCCTGCTTTGGGAGCAGGATGCCGCAGGTTCGAATCCTGTCACTCCGACCACTTTTCTTTGAAAAGCCGCCTTTTTAGGCGGTTTTTCTGCGTTAAAAGTTTGTTTTTCAGCATGTGCTTGACCACATCCCAACTGTGGTCAGAGATGTAAAATGGCGGCGGTGGACTTGGGGCAGAAGAACGCCGAAAACCGCAAAATTCCAGGCCCATCCCTAACAGGTGCACCTTGGGCATTTTCACCGCAGATACGACGGAAACTTGAATTTTACGGCATTATCTACTATAATAGTTCTACGGTAGGCCTTTGCGCCGCCAGGTCAGCCGTGTGGGTACATTCCCATGCGGTTCTTATTTTTATGGGAGGAAATGCTATGATTATTCTGCGGCAAGGAAAGGCAAGAAGCATTTTAGAAAACTCCATCAACAGTGCACTAACTGCGGTCGAAACCTATAATCGTCCTCGGGTTCAGTTCAGAATTGAAAACTATGTCATCCTCATGATTATTGCATGGACAAAGTTATTTCATGCCTATTTTCAAAGTGAGATTGGTGAGCGCTATTTCTACAAACAGAAAAATGGGCGATATAAGAAAGTGGACGGAGAAAAGAAAGCTTGGGAGCTTACTGAATGCATCAAAGAATATCAGAAGATGAATAAACCATATCCTAATCTTTCTGACCCCGTTGTGGAAAATCTGCGGTTTTTTATCGGTATTCGAAATAAAATCGAGCACCGATATTGGGACAGTTCCTCTTTGGATATTCTTCTTTTTGGTGAATGCCAGGCATTGCTTTTCAATTACGAGTCTTTCCTGGTTACTCTCTTTGGAGAAGATTATTCAATTAACACCTGCCTTGCTTATGCACTACAATTCTCTCACCTGAGAGCTAAAGAACAACTGCACGCTCAACGCGATTTACTGTCAAAGGATATGCAGGACATTAAAAAGTACATCGACAAGTATAAAACCGATTTACCCCAAAACATTTTTGACAGCCAAGAGTATAGCATCAAGCTTTTGCAGATTCCCAAAATCAGCAATACCAATCGTCATGATTTGGCAGTTGAATTTGTCCACTGGAATAGCCTTAGTGAAGAAGATCGGGCCAACTATCAGCAAATCAGCGCCATGATTAAGGATAAGATTGTTGTGCAGCCTGTATCAAACGCAAATTTACTGAAACCTGGGGCTGTCATTCGAGCAATTGAAACGAAAACAGGAGTTAAAATCTCGCAAAACGACCACACACTGCTTTGGAAAGCTTTCCATGTTCGTCCCGCGGCATCGTCGGAAGCCAAGTTTGATACAGTATCAAAGTTCTGCATCTATGATGAACCGCACAATGATTATCTGTATACAGACGAATGGGTAGCGTTCATTATAAACCTTTTCCAAAATCACGGGTTCACAAAAGAAAATATCCGCACTAACTGCACTCAAGAGCTACACATTGCTGATTACAAATGAGTGCTTCTTCAAATCAAAACCACCGGTTAAACTGGTGGTTTTGATTTCCATATGCAGAAATCCGTCTGATTTCCTATTCGTTTTCTTCCTCTCTCATTAAATCCTTGAACAAGATATTCATATAATCTCTGCGTCCGTACAGCACGCGGTCGACGTACACATCGTTTCCATTGACACGATAAAAAACCAGATAGTTTCCACTCACAAGAAAACGATAATCCCCCTGTACGTCAGCAATCGCCGCTAATGGTGTGCCAATCAGCGCATAATCACGTAGTTTACGAATCGTTTTTGTGATTTTCCCCACAACAGACAGTGCCGCCTGCGGACTTTCTAAGTTTTCTGCAATATATTTTTTGATCTCCAGAAGGTCATTTTGTGCTTCTACGGATAAATGCAGCTTATTCATGCGAAACCCCAAGCGCTTCTTCTACCGCTTCTAACG